>JAAZXD010000114.1 GCA_014240355.1 Roseibacillus sp.
CCGGGTGGTCAAGGTGAAGCTCGACAGGAAAGCGCAGCCTAAAAATCTTCTTGAGGTTGGAGGAGAAGTGGTGGTAGCCGGGCGCACGCGGGTGTTTCGGGCGCCTATCAGCAAGTCGAGCGGACGGGCGGTTCACGTGGGATTGCCTAACGGGATGAACTACACCTTTGATTCACGCACCCTCGCAGTGCGAAACGTCTGGGGTGGTGGGTTTCTCAATCTCAATGAAGAGCGCCGCGGTCGGGGGCATCCCAATTCCCGCCGGGGACAGGGTAACCAGACCTTTATCGAGGGTCTTGGAATCCTGCGGCCAGTGCTGGGTGGGAAGCCGGTGGATTTCGAGTTCAAGGAGCCTGATGTCAAGGATCACAAGAATGTCGAGAAGTGGCTCTGGGAAGACCGCGATTTTCCCGAACTGCTCGCCTCGGTGGATGCCAATTACCACGGCCACAGCCTGGAGTCCTCGACAGGTGACCCGGTCTTCCGTTTCCGGGTGGGGCGCAACGAGTTCCTGCAGGCAGTGCGCTTTGCGGAGGACGGACGACTGGAGATCGGTCTGCGAGCGAACCTGAAGGACGCCCAGACCTTCCAGGTCTCGGAGGCCGGGTTAACCGAGATGACGGTCAAGGGGGGCAAGCTGGCCAACGGGAAGTGGACCCTTCCGGCGGGGCCTGCCCGGGGCTATACCTTCAGTGCGCGACTGCAGAGGGCCTTGGTCGCCCGCCCCTTCATCGACAGGGAGGAACACTGGGGGGAGCAACCGGTTGCGCGCAACAAGAACAAGGTAGGCAAGAAAATGATGGAGGTGCCTCCCGGATATTCGTTTGAAAACTGGGAGTCTCCCAAGGACATCTACGGTCGGGATCAGCTCTTTGAGCCCACCGGGATCGCGGTGGCCAAGGACGGGACGATCGTGGTGGCCACGCGGACAGCCGGAATCTGGCGGATCCGCAATGATAAGTGGACGAAATTTGCGGAGGGAACATACGAGTGCCTGGGCGTGGTGATCGAGGACGACAAGGGCGACCAGTTCGTGGTCATGCAGAAGCCCGAGTTGACCCGCATGAAAGACAGCAATGGTGACGGGCGCGGTGACAGTTTCAAGACGGTGTGCGACGACTACGGGTTCCACGGGAACTATCACGAGTACGCCCACGGCCCTGCACGCGACAAGGAGGGCAACTACTACTTTTCCCTGAATATCTCGCACGGTGGAAACGAGCGAACCTCCTGGCGGGCCGGCGGCCCCTTCATGGGATCGATGGGTGGATATCGTGGCTGGGCTTGTCGGGTCACCCCCGCGGGCAAGTTCGAACCCTACGCCAGTGGGCTGCGGAGCCCTGCCGGAATCGGGGTCGATCCCGCCGGGCGGCTGTGGTACTCCGAAAACCAGGGTGAGTATGTGGGCTCCTCCAAGGTGGTGCCCTTGGAGAAGGGAAAATTCTACGGACACCTCTCAGGGTTGCTGACCCTGCCCGGGAAAATGAAGCCGGACTCGGCCGAACTGAAATTCGACAAGTGGAAGGACAAGATTCGCAAGGGGGCGGTGTGGCTGCCACATGGAATGGTGGCCAATGCACCGGGCAACCCGGCCTGGGATACGACGGGCGGGAAGTTTGGGCCGTTCAAGGGGCAGATGTTCATGGGCGACCAGACGCTCTCCAATCTCTTCCGGGTGGTAACCGAGCAGGTCAACGGGATCGATCAGGGATGTGTCATTCCCTTCGGACGGTTCTTTGCCTCCGGAGTGATGCGTCCGGTCTTCCTGCCGGACGGTAGTCTACTGGTGGGTCAGACGGGACGGGGCTGGGGCGCCTGGGGCGGCCAGCAGGCCAGCCTGCAGCGTATCGTCTATGATGGAAAGACGGTGGCCGCGGCCATCCACCATGCCAAGGCGGCCAAAAACGGATTTCTTCTGAAACTCACCCAACCGGTAGGGCAGGCGGTCAGTGAAGAGCAGCTGGCGGACAAGCTCAAGGTCCGGTCCTGGTTCTACACCAACACGGGACGTTACGGCTCACCCCGGCACGAGGAGCGTGAAGATGCCATCGACCGCGTGCACATTGATGACGACCGCAAGAACGTGCTGGTCGTGATGAAGGACTTCGGGTCCGGTGACAGGAAGTGGCTGGACCGGCTCTATCACATCGAGATCCCGGACACCAAGGAGCTCTTCGGAGCTGCACCGGTGATGGATTCGATGCGGGCCTACTTCACTCTGCGAATCATCCCATGAACCTGGTGGCGCCTGGAATGCGCCGCCAGCTTTCCCCGATTACTTTGCGGGCACACGCCCCAGGCCGAACTCGCAGCTGATCCTGACCACCTTGCCTTCATCGAGATGAACCTCGATGAACTTGGAGGAGGCGAACGGGTTGCCATCCTGATCCTTCAGGGTGGCGATCACCTCCCGGGTCTTCACATCAAAGACGTCGGGGGTGTGGCAGTAACCGTATTTCCCGTCCAGCGAGAAGCACACCCAGCCGTGACCTCCGATGCTGAGGTCAAGGTGGCCGGATTGCTTGGGAGGCATGACGGTCATGTCGAAGGTGTAGAGACGCTTGCCGTCCTGATCGGAAAGCCAGAGCTGGGTTTCGTCGGGTGTCATGCCGGCCCCATGCGTGCGATGTTTGATCACTTTCCCGGTGTCCGGGTCGATGGCCTTGACCCGGTGGATCACCTTGCCGGCCGTGAGATCGACCACATCGACCCCGATGTGGGCTCCAAGGCAGACGTAGGCATGTGAATTGTCGTACTTTACGGTATAGGGAAAGACGCCTCGTTCCCCCACCGGCTCGATGCTCTGAAGAATCCTGCCGGTTCTGGCGTCGAGCTGGGTGAGTTTGGTGGTGGTGCCGAGATAGATGTAGTTTCCCTTCAGGCTGGCGATGCTGTTGTGGGCGGCACTGCCCACCTTGATGGTCTTGAGGGGGTCTCCGGTCCTGGGATCGATGACAAGGAAGCCGCTGTCGTCCCCGCGGTACCACCACCCGGTGGGAGCGTAGATGGTCTTACCGTCGGGTGTGATGCAGCTGCGGTCGCAGCCCCGGTCATAGGTTCGGTTCCATATGACTTTCCCGCTTTCGATGTCAAAGCAGCCCATCCGGCGGTTGGTGGTGCCGAAGTAGAGTCGCTTGGTGGCGGTGCATCCGGTGAATCCGCGCACTCCCTCCTTCATGTCCGGAATCTCGATGCGGCGAACGAACTTGTGACCGTTGTCGATGTCGAAAACGAGAATGCCGGCCCCGGACTTGCCCTCGCGCTGGGCACCATCCGGGGTGGCGCAGTAGAGGTAGCGGCGGACTTCGGCAGAGGTAGAGGAAAGCGCGAAGAGGACGAAGCTGAGAGAGAGGATGATTTTCATGAGACGAGGAACTCAATTGAGTGGGAGTCGGTAGGCTGTTGCAGCGTTCTTCCAATAGTAGTTTTCACGGGCCTCCTGGCCCTTTCCGGAGATCCAGGCGTCAACCAGCCTGAGGAAGCTGCCATAGGATCCGCTGTGCTTGGTGCAGGGCCAGTTGGATCCGTAGACCAGGCGGTCCCTACCAACGTTCTTCCAGAGCACCTCAAGAACCGCCTGGTAGTGGGCCGGATCCTTCACGGCAGGCTGAGTCGCACAGCGTTGGTAGAGGCCGGAAATCTTGCAGTAGACGTTCTTGTTGGCGGCCAGGCTCTCGACGGCGGCGACCCATTCGTCACTGGGCTGCTTGCCGTCGAAGTCGTATCCGAGGCAGTGGTCGATCACGATGGTCAGATTCGGGATGCTGTGTGCCAGCTTGTCAGCGATCCTGATCCCCGGGATGCCCCCTCCGTTGGTGAGGTAGTCCATGGTGAGCTTGCGCTGGGCCAGCATGTTGAGATTGGAGAGGACAAGGTCGTGGGTGAAGTCGATGGCCCTGGGGCCGCGGGCCCGGACCCCGACAAAACGCCTGTCCTTTTTCAACCGCGCAACGTGCTGGTCAAAGTCTTCCCGATAGACGTCCACATTTCCGACAAGACCAATGTAGAACTGATCCTCCTTGACCAGGTCGAGAACCCATTTGTTGTCCTCCAGGCGATCGCTGGCCTCCACGATGACCACCCCGGTGACGCCGGCGGCCCTGGCCAGTTTGTTGTATTCCGGGGGAAGATGGGGCTTATAGAGCACCTTGTCGTCAGCGGGGGGCCAGCCAACCTTCTTTTCCCTCGTTGTGTCGTAGAGGTGGATGTGGGTGTCGATGAGGTGCTTGACGGGCTTGATTTCAGCACCTGCCAACTGGGAACCAAGCAGGACGGAACAAAGGACTCTGGAAGTATTCATTCTTGATGGGGGTGGAGGGTTTGCCGCCGGCCGAAGACCCGAGGCTACCCGTGGGGCAGCGTCCTTATTCTCCTGTTCCCCCGGTCCATTTCTCGGTCTGGAAGGGAGAGGCCGGAAGGCCGGCCCGGTTGATCAGGTTGGGATTGGCCACCTTGTGCCAGCCGAAGCGCACCTGGGTGGGACTCTTGATACTCTCTGCACTTACCAGCACGAATTTCCCTTCGATCTTGGCCTTGGCGTCTACGAATTGCCCATCCGATCCCGCGATCTTGAATTCATTGAGATCCTGTCCGTCGCGCGACTTGAGGCCGTCAGAATGAGCGAAGGCGAGGCGGATTCTACCGCCTTCCACCTTCATGGCCTTGTAGAGCGGTCCGGAATAGACCACCCCCTTTTTCTGGTAATGCCTGGCCAGAGCCCAGCGGGCGAGGCGGTCCCCCACGTCATGTTTGTTGCGGGGGTGAATGTCCCCGATGTTGTGGACGATGTCAGTGGTCACGGCCATTCCGGTGTGAGGGAGCCTGAGGGTGGCGCACTGGGCTTCCCAGAGGGCGGGCAGCTGGCCGGGAGCGTAGCCCCCGCTCCAGGGAGCAATCTGCACGAAGTAGAAAGGCATGTTCCCGTTGTTGAAGACGCGACGCCATCCCTCGATGAGATCCTTCATCTTGCCGGTGTAAGCGAGACCGTTTTTGTGGAGGCAGTTGGTTTCGCCCTGGTACCAGATCGTGCCGGTGACCGGGAAGTTCACGATCGGGGCGATCATTCCGTTGTACATTTTCCCGGAACCCTTGTCGGTGACGGTCCAGGGCTCGATGGGAGAACCGCCCCATGAGCTGTTGATCAATCCGATGGGAACTTTCTGGTCGGCGTGAACAGTCTTGCCGAAATGGTAGAGGACAGCGGAGAAGCTTGGGATAGTGGACGAGGTGCAGGGCTTCCACTGGGCTTCCACGTCGGTCTGCGGTGTATCGAACTGTTTCTTGGGGATGTGGAAGAGGCGGATCCCCGGGTGGTTGGCGTCCTTGACGAACTCATCCTTGCGTTCGCTCCCGTTCAGGTTCCATTCCATGTTGGACTGTCCGGATCCAATCCAGACGTCTCCAATGAGGATGTTTTCAAGGACGATGGTATTCTTTCCCTTGATGGTCATCTTGTGGGACTTGCCACCATCGGACTTGAGGGAAGGCAGGACGATCTCCCAGGAGCCGTCCTCGTCGGTGGTGGCGGTGAAGGTGCGCGGGCCGAACTTGATGGAGACCTTTTCCCCCTCATCAGCAGATCCCCAGATGTGGAGGGGGGCGCCACGTTGCAGCACCATGTGATTGCCGAAAATGTTGGGAAGCTCGACGTCGGCATTTCCCGTGAGCGGCAGGAAGCCAGCGAGAAGAGTGAACAGGGCGTGTGTATATTTCATGGTAGCCTTGGTTCCTAGAGGGAAAGGAGACCGGGCACCAGCGGAAAGGGTGCCTACTTGTGGCTGATTTCAGAGAGCTTCCAGGTGCGATCGGTGGAGACCTTCCTGTTGCCCATGATGATGCGCACGCGCATGGAGGGATCGTTCCCGGTAGTGTCGAAATCGACAGCCGCAAAACTGAGGTTGCCGCTGTTGGCGATCCCGGAGGAGATCACCTCTACCAGAGGGTAGCCCACCCGGGTTGATTCGGGGTGTTGCCAGACGAGGGAGTTGTGGATGTCGCCCGACATGTAGACGACCCCATTGATCCTGTTGGTCTTGACTGCATCGAAAAGTCGGTGACGGGAAAAAGTATAGATCCTCCAGCCATCACCCTTGCTGTGATCGAGAGTACTGCCGGAGGCGATGACCTTGAACTTGGCCCTGGAGGCCTTGAGGCCTTCGAGGAGCCAGTTGAACTGGGCGTCGCCGAGCATGCGCTTCTTGGCGTCGTCGGGGGCCTTGTCCGGACTTCGATGGTAGCGGCCATCGACCAAAAAGAAGTCCACTTCCCCCCAGCTGAATTTGAAGAAGGCACCCGGGGTGGCCGCAGTGCCCGCGGAGGGATTGCTCCAGAACTGTTTCCAGCCAGCGAGGGACTGTTCCTTCCCCCTGGCAGTTTTGTCAGAATCGTTGGGACCGTAATCATGGTCGTCCCACATGGCGTAGGTGGGAATATTGCGGATGACGGCCGCAAACTCCGGGACTCGTCGATAGCGCAGGTGGTGCCCCCACTGTTCGGCGGGATCGGTGGTGTCGGCGTAGTGGGTGTCGCCCACCGTGAGATGGAGGTGTGGTTTCTCGGCGCGGAGGAGGTTCCAGGATCCCTGTGGTTGCCCGAACTTCATGCAGGAGGTGAGAACCATGCGGAACTTGTGGGGCGTGCCGGGCTGGGGCGGGGTCCGGAAGGAGCCCTGCAGGGTCCCGGCGGTTTCCCCGTCCACCTTCACTCCGTAGTGGTAGAAGGTGTCGGGGTTGAGGTCGGTGAGAGTTGCAGTCTGGAGGATTCCCACCACCTTTCCGACCGGTTTATTGATGGGAGTGAACTTCAGCGGCGTGTTGAACACCTTGGCGGCATCGGGGGAGGCAAAGATCTCGCACTTGGCACCCGGGGAAGCGAAGAACCAGATACTCGCGGAGGTTGGCGTGACGGTGCCGACGAGGGGACCGGCCGTTCCCTCCGGAGCGGCCGGGAGGGGAGAGCAGGGAAGGATCAGGAAGAGGGCTGCGCAGCCCATGCTGAAGAGCAATTTCATGAGGTGGAGTGGTTGGATGGTCAGGGATAAAGGAGATGTTTCCTGCGTCGATCTGCAAAGGCATCCAGGTCTTGCTGCCATTCGGCGATGATGGAGGAATGAGGGAGCTGGTTCAGGATAGCGTGTTCAGTGGCAGGGTGGCGGAGAAGGGTGTTGAGCTTCTCGGTCTTCCACTCGGCAGGGTAGAGTTGCCGAAGAGCTTGAGCCATGGCAAGACCTAGTTCTACGGAAGGGCACTTGGCCGGATTCTTGAGGAGGATCCGCACCCCGCCGCATTCTTCGCCTTCGAACATGCTGGTCTCCGGGGTGAAGTGTATTGGAATGAACTGCAAGCCCGGGAGTTCGACGGTGGTGAGTTGGTCGGCAAGATCCTCGGGTACGATATAGGGGGCACCCACAATTTCGAAGGGGAGTTTGGTTCCCCGGCCTACCGAGAGATTGGTGAATTCAAGGAGGCCGAGACCGGGGTAGAGAGTGGCGGCAGTGAGATTGGGCATGTTTGGCGAGGGTTTGACCCAGGGCAGTCCGGTCTCATCGAAGCGCATGGAGCGCTTCCAGTGGCGCAGGGGCACCACCTTGAGATCGAGTTGCGGGAAGCGCTCACTTTGGTACAGTTTGGCGATCTCTCCCGTCGTCATGCCGTGCTGCACCGGGATCTCATGGAATGCCACGAACTTGCTTTCGCCGTCGCGGAGGGGTCCCGCTACCTTTGATCCGCCGATGGGATTGATGCGGTCGAGCACGATAAACTTGATCCCGGCTTCTTCCGCGGCCTCCATGGCGAGGCCCATGGTGGAGATGTAGGTGTAGAACCGGCATCCGATGTCCTGCATGTCAAAGACGAGGGCGTCGACCTCGGCGAGGTGCTCTTTCATGGGTTTGCGCCGGTCCTTTCCGGCATAGAGGCTGCGCACCGGCAGGCCGGTCGTATCGTCCACCCCGTCTTCCACCTTCCCGTCCCGGCTCCCGCGGATGCCGTGCTCGGGTCCGAAGAGAGATACCAGGTTCACTTCCTTGGCCGCATGCAGGAGGTCAATGGTGGTTCTGCGATCGCGACTCATTCCGCTCGGGTTGGTGATAAGGCCCACCCGCAGGTCCTTGAGGGCACCAAACTTTTCGGCTACGAGGACGTCGATGCCATTGAGGACGTTGCCGGCGGGGCGTTGAACCCTGTCTAGGGCTTTTTTTCGTTCCTTTTCGCTGAGATCCGGCAACGCCCCGGTGACGTTTCTGAAATCGAATCCGGTCGCTTGGGCAGCCAGGGTTCCAAGGCGGTAGCGGAGGCTCAGGACGTTGCCACCGGAGGGGTGATTGCGGTTGCTCAGGAAGATGATGGAGGTCCTGCTGAAGGGGTCGATCCAGAGCGAGGTGCCGGTCCACCCGGAGTGGCCGAAGGAGCCGCGCGGGAAGAGTTTTCCCCGGGGACCGGCATAGGGCGAGTCAATGTCGAATCCGAGTCCACGCCGTGCGGTGATAAACTCTGGTGATTGCACCGTTTGCATAAGCTTTACCGTCTCTGGTCTGAGGATCCGGATACCATCCAGCTCACCGCGGTTGAGAATCATGCGGGTGTAGCGAGCGAGATCGTGAGCGGTGGTAAAGAGCCCGGCGTGTCCCGCCTCGCCTCCCATCGCCCGGGCGGTGGGATCGTGCACTACGCCACGGAGCACGCTTCCATCTTCCATGCGGGTGGTGGGCGCGATTCGCGCGAGTTTTTCGTCTGCTGGCCGGAAGCCCGTGTCGGTCATCCCGAGAGGGCCGAACACGGATTCCTGAGCATAGAGCGAGAGGGGCTGCATGGTGATCCGTTCTAGGATTTCCCCAAGAAGGATGAAATTGATGTCGCTGTAGCGG
>JAAZXD010000115.1 GCA_014240355.1 Roseibacillus sp.
GGCCGCGGGCATTGATGAACACACCCTGGTGCTTTTCACCTCGGACAACGGATCCGCCAGGGAAAAACAGGGTAGCAACCTGCCGCTACGCGGACGCAAGGGCCGCACGGACGAAGGCGGCATGCGCGTGCCCTGCGTGGTGCGCTGGCCCGGCAAGATCCCCGCCGGTACCAGCACTGGTGCACTCACCAACACAATGGACCTGCTGCCCACCTTCGCTGCAATCTCCGGCGGCAAGACAGCCACTGACCGCATCATCGACGGCAAAAACATCTGGCCCATCCTCAGCGGCAAGCAAAAGGGCCACCCGCGCGAGGCCTTCTTCTACTACCAGATGGATCAATTGCAGGCAGTGCGCTCAGGTGACTGGAAGCTCTTCGTGGCAATGGATTCCAAGAAACGCAACTGGGGCAAGCCCGAGGGGAAAAAGGAGCTCAAGCTTTTCAATCTGGCCGAAGACATCCACGAGGACAACAATGTGGCAACAGCCAACCCAAAGGTGGTCAAGCGACTCCTCGCCTACGCCGAGGCCGCCCGCCAGGATCTGGGGGATGGACCCCATCCCGGCAAAGGCCAGCGCAAGGCCGGCTGGGTGGAGACCCCTTCCCCGCGGTTGCTGGCAAAATAATCCACTCCTCCCCTTTTCCCGGTCCATGAAACACCTGCTGCTCCTGCTCACCGGCTGCCTCCTTCTGCCCGCGCCACTTCCTGCGGCAGGGAAGACGCGCCCCAACGTGCTCCTCATCTGCATCGATGACCTCCGGCCCGAGCTCAAATGCTTCGGGGCCGGGCATATCCACTCGCCCAACATTGACGCCCTGGCCAGACGGGGACGGGCCTTCACCCGGCACTACGTCCAGGCCCCCACCTGCGGTGCGTCGCGCTACACTCTCCTGACTGGTCGCTATGGACCACGGGACAACGGAGCGCTCTTCCGTCACTCCGGCAACGAGCAGATCCGGACCACCAACATGCCCGCCTGGTTTCGCAGCAATGGCTACACCACCGTCTCGATCGGGAAGGTGTCCCACCATCCCGGAGGCCGCGGAGGCCCGGACTGGAACGACGACAGCAAACCGGAGATGCCGGGAGCCTGGACCCGCCACCTCTGCCCCAGCGGACCCTGGCAACACCCCCGTGGACTCATGCACGGGCAGGCCAACGGGGAGATTCGCAGGAATGCCAAGGACATGGACGTCCTCCAGGCCTTTGACGGAGCCGATGATTCCTACCCGGACGGACCGACCATCGAGGGGGCCCTTGAACAACTCAACCTGCTGGAAAAGGACGAGAAGCCCTTCTTCTTCGCGGTGGGATTCCTGCGCCCCCACCTCCCCTTTGGAGCGCCCGCGCGCTACGTGAGACTCTATGACGACGTGTCCTTCCCGGGCATTCCCCACCCCAGCAAACCGGTGGGCAGGACCACCTGGCACGGCAGCGGGGAGTTCATGAAATACAACCGGTGGAAGCGTGATCCCCGCAGCGACCCGGATTTCGCCACCAGAGTGCGCAAGCACTACGCAGGCTGCGTGTCCTATGCCGACGCCCTGGTGGGCCGCCTCATGGCCGGGCTCGAGAAGACGAGCGCTGCCGGAAACACCATCATCGTCCTCTGGGGCGACCATGGCTGGCACCTCGGGGAACACGCGATCTGGGGCAAGCATTCCCTCTTTGAGGAGTCGCTTCGCTCCCCGCTCGTCGTCATCGCTCCCGGGCTGAAAAAGAACAGCGGCACCCCAACCAGCGCGATCGTGGAGACGGTCGACATTTTTCCCACCCTCTGCGACCTCGCCCGGCTGCAACCGCCAACGGATCTGGTGGGAACGTCCCTGCGGCTCCACCTGGAGAATCCTGCCGCCCCCGGCCGGGCGGCCATCTCCTACAAGGGTGGCAGCGAAACCATCCGTACTGAGCGTCACCGGCTCGTGCGTCACTCCAAAGGCGGCAAGGTTTCTCATCTTGAACTCTACGATCATGAAAATGATCCCGGGGAGATTGAGAACATCGCCGGAAGCCAGCCCGGTCTGGCGGCCGCTCTCAGCAAGAAACTCGATGCCAAACTCAACTGATTATTCTTCATGAAACGTTTGCTCCTCTTCCTGTGGGCCCTGAGTTCCGGACCCGGCACTCTCAGCGCGGCCGACCTGCCCAACATCCTGATGATCGCGATCGACGATCAGAATGACTGGATCGGCTGCCTCGGAGGCCACCCGCAGGCGCGCACGCCCGCCATCGATGCCCTCGCCAGCCGCGGCACGGTTTTCACCAATGCGCACTGCCAGTCGCCCCTCTGTAATCCTTCCCGCACCAGCCTCATGACCGGGCTGCGCCCCGGCACCACCGGCGTTTACGGACTGGCCCCGTGGTTCCGCTCCCTCCCTGAATTCGCCAACGTGCTGACCCTGCCCCAGTACTTCGCCAGGCAGGGCAACTACCACACCGCCATGACGGGCAAGATCTATCACGGCCGCTCCGGGCGATCCGTCCAGGGCGAGTTCATCGAGTGGCACGAGGTCGGCCCGGGGGCATCCGGAAAGCCATTCCCGCCCAAGAAGCTTGTCACCACCCCGCAGCCCCATCGCCTCATGGACTGGGGCACCTTCCCCCACCGGGACGAGGACAAGGGTGACTACCAGGTCGCCAGCTGGGCCGTCGACCGCCTGAAGACCTACGCCAGGTCGGACCAGAAAAAACCTCTCTTCCTCGCAACCGGATTTTTCCTCCCCCATGTCCCCTGCTATGCCACCCGGAAGTGGATGGACCTCCATCCGCTCGATCAAGTGAAGCTCCCGGTGGTGCAACCCAGCGACCGTTCCGACACGCCCCGTTTCTCGTGGTACATCCACTGGAAACTCCCCGAACCACGCCTCAAGTTCCTGAAGGACGCGAACCAATGGGAAAACCTCACCCGCTCCTACCTTGCCTGCACCTCCTTCATCGATGCCCAGGTCCAGCGCCTGTTGGACACTCTCAAGGAAACAGGACTTGGGAAAAACACCCTCGTGGTGCTCTGGTCCGATCATGGATTTCACATCGGAGAGAAGGAAATCACCGGCAAGAACACCCTCTGGGATGACGGAACCCGAGTGCCTCTCATTTTCGCCGGCCCCGGGGTGAAGGGCGGGCAGGTTTGCACCCGTCCGGCTGAACTGCTCGATATTTACCCCACCCTGGTCGAGCTCCTCGATTTTCCCGCAAACAGGAAACTGGAGGGGCACTCACTGGTTCCGCAGCTCAGGAACGCCCAGGCGGCCCGCCAGTGGCCCGCGATCACCACCCACAATCACGACAATCATGGGATTCGCTCGGAAAAGTGGCGTTACATCCGCTACGCCGACGGTTCGGAGGAGCTCTACCACACGGCCGAGGATCCCAACGAGTGGAACAACCTCCTCTCCCCCATCGGCGGCAAGCAGGATCCCGCCATGCGGGCCCAGGCCGACAAGCTCGCGCATTGGATTCCCAAGGTGAACCGCAAGCCCGCCCCCCGTTCGGCCCACCGCATTCTCACCTACGACAAAGAAACCGGGAAGACCATCTGGCAGGGCGAGGAGATCAAGCCGGACGATCCAGTGCCGGAACTGCAGTAATGGGAACTCACTCCCACTCGCACAGGCTCTGCACGTATTGCGACGATTCCGCGAACCACTCATCAAGCTGGGCCGGGTCCTTGAGCTGCTGGCCACGCTGCCGTTCAACCAGGAAAAACCCGCAGTTGGCTTCGGGCAGAATGGTAAGGTCTCCCCAGAGGTTCTCGACCTGGGCGACGGGGTAAACCGCTTCCTGGCCGTGACCCCAGCGTTTCTTCACCTCCTTGATGGTGAGATAGGTCGGCACGCACTCCGCCAGGTCGCGGACTGCTCTGGCCAGCCTGTCCTGATCGCTGGCCAGAACCTCCTCCCTCGTCAGACCGAGGAGCGCAAGATACTGGTCGAGGTCGATCCAGGTGGTCATTGAGTTGTAGTAGGAGAGCCCGAACTCGGACTCGGCATCGGGCATGGCAAGGCCTTCCACAAGGCGGGGCGTTCCATCGACACGCGCCAATCCGCCCCCCCGATCCGCCAGACGCCTCGTGATCACCTCAAAGGTCAGCCCGTGACCGCGCTCGAGATGCCGTCCCAGGATGACCGGATCAACCGAGGCTCCCAGCGTATCCACATTGTGGAGCAGCAGGGTCTTGAGTTGCGGGCGCTCTTCCAGGAGCAGGCGCAGGGTGCCGTTCAACACGAGATTCGGGATCTCATAAAAGTGGCCCATCGGGTGGAGGCACTGCTCGGGCAAGTTCCCGGTGTAATCACTCGCTTCCCCGCAGTTCCGCGCCCAATCGATCAGAGCGGCACGAGCCGAATCACGGATCTTCTGTTGCTGGGCATCAAGCTGCTGCTGGGGCGTCTCCTCCCAGGCAAAACGCAAATCGCGCTCGGTCGGCACCATCCGCAGTCCCACCGTGCGGCCCGGGGAGAGGAAAAGCGGGCCATCGTAGTGGTAGTTCGAAGCGCTCTCCAGAAACCTGCTGGTAGGATCATGGGTCAGGTAGGACGTCGTGAAAATGTGGGGCAACGGGACCCCGTGCTCCCGTGCCGTCTTGCGGGACTTGGCGAGATGGACTTCAAGAAAGGTGCGGTAGCTCCCGCCCAGCGGAGCAAAGGGGTTGAGGGCCTTGCAGGTCCCCGCTCCCCCGGTCCAGCGCGAACCCGCCCCCGCGGCCAGGGTAACCACTGCCACCTCTCCACCCGCCAGGGCTTCTGCCCCCCTCCGGCGGGCCTCCTCCCCGCCCTGAGCAACAACTGAACAATCAACAACATCATCAGCGCCCACATCCTCGATCCGGGTCGTGGGAGGAAGACGATTGCTCAGCATTCCGATCCGGCCAGCCCGAACGCTGGCCCGGATCCCTTCGTGAACATTGTGGTCGAACCCGCTTTCCTCCATGAGCCGCCTCAGGGCCCCGCTCTCCGCCTCCCCCCTGTCTGCGCCCTGCCCGCCTTCGGAGGCAGGCTCCTGCAATCGATGATAGGACTCCGGCAGCTGCATCCCGCCCTCCAGCAGATCGGCACAGGTGCCGGTATGATTGATGGAAAACTCATAGACCACCGGATTCATCCCGAAGGGCAGGGCGGCCTGCAACTGATCCTTGGTCTCCTCCATGATGCGGGCCATTGCCTCCTGGGCCTCCGTCTTCCGTTCCGGCGCAAAAATGAATCCCATCCCGCCTCCCGACATGCCTCCCAGCATCCAGAAGCCCCAGAAATCTTCTCCGAACTCCTGCTCCGCCCGCGCAATCAGGGTTTCCGTGAACAGGTTGGTCGCCCAGGGAATGATGCTCTGGATCGGACCACGGAAGTTCCGGGTGGCGGCCCGGCCAAGGGCCTCGATATCCCCTTTCTGCAGGGAATTCACCAGTTCCTCCAGAAGTGCAAGCGCCTCCTGTCGGGCCGCCCACGCCACGGGAGAGCGCAGGAGATACTTCTCTGTCACCATCTCGAGGATGGGCCCCACGTCTTGCGCCATCCCGCCATGCACAAGCACCAGCGAGTTCTCGAGCGCCTGCCGCGACGACTCCGGGATCTCATCCTCCCCGAAGACATGATGGGCCGGCAGCAAACATCCCCGTGAAACATTGAACTCGGGATCGCCTTCCTCCGCCGGCACTCCCGTAATCAATTTAATCCCAGGCCACACCCCGCCGCAGTCCTGCCAACCCCCACCCGATCCGCCAAGCCACTCCCCGAGAATGGCCCGCGCAAGGACGAGACGCCTTTCGTTCTCCCGGAGGGGCCCGGTGAGCGACCCCGTTTGGCCAGTCGCCCGCATGAGCGCCCCGATCAAGGCCGCCAGCAGATTCGTCGAGACCGCCAGCCGGGATCCCTTCGGGATGCCGTTCACCCACGATACCACCTCGAGGCCCCGCCCCGGACCCACCATGCGCTCGAGGAGATTTCCTAGGCCTTGCCCCGATCCCTCGATCCCGGGCGGCACCACCCCGGAGGCAATCACGGCGGCCTTGAGCAGGCCCAGGTCATCTTTTGCAAAGTCGAAGATTTCTCCCAGGGTACCAATCCGCGCGGTGGCCTTGAGATCCACGGAGGTCAGCACGATAACCGGCTCATCGATGACCCGGACATGAGCCTCAATGGGAGGGCGCGGTTCCGGATCCCGTCCATGAACCCCCAAGTCTATGGAAACATTGAGGACCCGGGCGCCCTCGGGATAGTCCATGCCCAGGAAGAAGATGTCCGACCACCCTGCGTGGGAAAGGTCCATGCGCACCGGCGTCCGCTCCCGCAGGATCCGGCGGGAGCCGTCGGGCAGGGGCCCCAACAGCTCATCCCGGATCGAAAGCGGATGGTCCGCGGGATGCCCCATGCGGAACATCCACTGGTGTCCCCGCACCGTGCGCACTGAGCGCCGCACCTGGGCCGCCAGGGTCTGAAAGGCCAACTCATAGTATCCCTCCGCAAGAGCGGACGAAAGGGCATCGTTGGCCCCCTGCTCGGCCACCGCGAGGTGAAATACATCAATGGCTTCCGCAAATCTGCGGCGAAGGAGATGCTCCTGTCCCCCAAAGGGGATGTAGCCCATCCGCCTGGGCGGCAGCCTGGGGGGAAGGTGAACACGGTGAATGGCGGATAGGAAAAACAGCGCCCGCACGCGCTCGTAGAGATTCCCGGCTTCCCGCCGGAACAGGTCGAGTTCGATGCACTCCTCCAGGAGTTCCGCCAGAGAAAGCTCCGCACAGGCCTCCCCCAGCGCAGTATCGCGCACCGAAGGATCTTCGCTCGTGATGATGTTCAGGAGCTTTGGCATCCAGGACGGGAATGGGCAGTGATCTCGATGATGTCAGTGAGCACCTCGTCACGGTGGGGGCCCGCCAACGCCAGGGAGAGCTGCGCCCGCAGGAGACCGTAACGTTCTCCGACGTTGAAACGCTCCCCCGCCAGTTCCGCCGCCAGATACTTCTCCGACCTGGCCATGAAGGCCAAGGTGGGAGTGAGCCCGAGCTTCTCTCCCCTGCCCAGCAGGGAGACTTCTTCCTCCAGACGTTCCATCACCCCCGCGGTGAGAGAGTGCATCCCGAAGAAGCAGAGGTAGTTGCCCGCGCGTAGACCGGGAACGATGAGTTCCTGCTCGGCCTGGGTGGGGGTTGGCTTCTCCACGACATCGTGCACGACGAATAGAGAAGGGGAGGCCGGCACCCGCGTCGCGGCAACTGTCCCATAGTAGCGAAGCTCGCTCTCATGGGTCGGGTTGACTGCCGAGATACAGCCATCATGAGTGGCTGTCACCTCCAGCATCTGTCGCACACAGGACGACTCCCCGGAACTGAGATAAAGGTGATCCCCCAACAGCAGGACGAAGGAATCGTCTCCGGTGAATTTGTGGGCACTCCACACCGCATGACCGTAGCCCCGCGGATCGCTCTGCTCGATCAGGGTGAGGCGATCCGCGTGCTCCCCCGCGGCCTGCAGATAGGCCTCGCGTGTTCCGGGATGGATGATCACCGCTGCTGATCCGATTCCCGAAGCGAAGAGGTCATCGAGAATAATGGCCAGAGCCGTCTTGGGCACCCCTTCCGAATCCACCAGCGTCTGAAGGGGCAGGTGGTGGTCGGTCGGGCTGGCGGCAGTAATGACAGCTTTGGTGGGGATCACAGCGGGAGCGTATGGGTCAGACAGCGCGAACAAAGGAAATGTTCACCGATAAACGGACCGGGATTGCCATCCCTCCACGATTCACACACTGTTGACGTCCTCCCATGCGTCTTCTTCTCTCATTCTTCCTCGCCGCCTGCTTCGCACTCATCACTCCCCCCGCAAGCCGCGCGCAGGACGCCATCCGGCCCAACGTCCTGCTCATCATTTCGGACGACCAGGCCTGGGGGGACTACTCCTTCCTTGGGCATCCGCACATCAAGACGCCCCACCTCGACAAGTTGGCCGGGGAATCACTGACCTACACCCGCGGCTACGTTGCCGCTCCCCTCTGCCGCCCTTCTCTCGCCTCCATCTTCAGCGGAAAGTATCCCCACCAGCACGGCATTACCGGCAATGACCCGAGGCTCCCCCCCGGCAAAAAGGGAGGGCGCGCCACTCCCGGGTTGAAGCCCCTCTACGAGGCGATCATGACGCGTATCGATGACGATCCCGGCCTGGCCCATCTTCTCGGCCAGGCTGGCTACCTCTCCCTGCAGACCGGCAAGTGGTGGGAAGGAGACCCAAGGGAAAGGGGCGGCTTCACCCACGCGATGACACATGGGGATCCGAAGCGGGGTGGGCGCCATGGCGATGCGGGACTCAAGGTCAGCCGACAGGGAATCAAACCCATCACCGATTTTATCGCCGAAGCAAAGCAGCAGGAAAAGCCCTTCTTCATCTGGCACGCCCCGTTCCTGCCGCATACTCCGCACAACCCGCCTGCCCGCTTGTTCGAGAAGTACCAGAAGAAGACCGACTCCAGATTCATCGCCCGCTACTGGGCGATGTGCGAGTGGTTCGACGAGACCTGCGGGGAACTGTTGCGCCACCTCGACAAGGAGGGCCTGAGGGAAAATACCATTGTGCTCTACGTTACCGATAACGGGTGGATCCAGAGTGCCGGCAGCGGCCGCTATGCGCCACGGTCCAAGCGCTCCCCAAACGAGGGGGGAGTCCGAACCCCCGTCATGATCCGCTGGCCCGGCAAAGTGCAGCCGGGGGAACGGCTCGAGTTGGCCAACAGCATCGACCTCGCCCCGACCATCCTCAAGGCGTGCGGCCTCGAGCCGAGCGACACTATGCAGGGCATCGACCTGCTCGACGACACGGCCTTGGCCAAGCGCAAATCCACCCACGGCGCCTGCTACCTCCACAACGCCGT
>JAAZXD010000116.1:0-4398 GCA_014240355.1 Roseibacillus sp.
CGTAGTTGGTCTTGCTGAGGCCACCCTGGCAGTACGTCGTGCGACCGAACTCGCCGCCCCAGATGACGAGGGTGTCGTCCAGCATGCCGCGCTGCTTCACCATGTGGATGGCCGGAGCCGGACTGAAGAAGGGCTACATCCACGGCGAAACCGACGAGCTCGGCTTCGGCGTGGTGAATGGCAAGGTCCACGTCCACGACCTCCACGCCACTCTCTTGCATCTGCTAGGCTTCGATCACGAACAGCTCACCTACCGCTTCCAGGGAAGAGACTTCCGGCTCACCGACGTACACGGCCACGTGGTGAAGGAGATTCTGGCATAGATCTTCCGGACAGGAGGATTGTCACGCCCGAAGTCCCTTCCTGATGGTGATGTTTCAAGACGAGAGCTCCAAGGATATTCCAAGATCCTCTTTAATGCAGTGAGCTTTCTTCGAAGAAACAAGGCGGTTGGAAAAGGGGCACTTCCTCCTCCGCTAGAATTCCTCACTCCACGATAATCCGCCCAGGTGATCAGGAAGATGGTGGAGATCAAGGAGTGCCTGCGGAAAAGCTACGTGAGAGAACACGAGGGAAGAGACCCGTTTGCCACTCCCCTGATGTATCCGGCCGGAATCCGGTTTCTGGATGACGAGAAGGAGCGCCCGATCCTCTCTCCCTTCTTCCCCAATGAAGAAGGATCCGCAGCGCAGGCCCCTCCTGAAATCGAGGATCCCCTTGCTTCGACTGTCAAGACCCCTGAAGATCCGCCTCATGCGACTGACCTGCCTTGCTCTCACGCTGGCACTTGCCGCTCCGCTCCCTGCCAATCCGGTCCTCATTCGCGAGACCGGCCCGCTCACGCCGGAGGAGGAACTCAGGGGGTTCAGCGTTCCGGACGATTTCGAGGTGCAACTCTTCGCAGCGGAGCCCATGATCAACAAGCCCATCAACCTGGCTTGGGATGGAAAGGGACGACTATGGGTATCATCCACGGTGGAGTATCCCTATGCCGCAGGAAAAGACAGATGGATCGACGGGGAAGGATCGAAAGTCCGGGACAGCCACGACGCCATCAAGATCCTGGAAGATGTCGATGGCGACGGGAAGGCCGACAAGGTGATCGACTTCGCAGAGGGCCTGAACATTCCCACTGGCGTGCTCCCCTGGCGCAAGCCGGAACACAAGAACGGTTGTATTGCCTGGAGCATTCCAAATATCTGGTACTTCGCCGATACCACCGGGGACGGCAAAGCCGACCTGCGTGAGGTCCTTTTCGGGCCAATGGGTTACGAGCGGGACACCCATGGAATGTGTTCCAGCTTCCGACTTGGATCCGACGGCTGGGTTTACGCCACTCATGGATTCAACAACACCTCAACTGCCACCGCAAGCGACGGCTCAAGGGTGGAGATGCATTCGGGAAACGTCTTTCGCTTCAAACCGGACGGTTCAAGAATCGAAATCTGGAGCCGTGGACAGGTCAATCCCTTCGGGCTCTGCTTCGACAAGAGAGGCAATCTCTACAGCGCGGACTGCCACAGTGCCCCGATCTACCAGCTCATTCGCGGAGCCTACTATCCAAGCTTCGGAAAGCCGCACGACGGGATGGGTTTCGGGCCCACCATGATCCAGCACACCCACGGCTCCACCGGGATCTGCGGAATTGTCTTCGTCGATCGCAACCAGTGGGGCCGGCGCTGGAACTACCGCATGCTCATTGGCAACCCGGTCAATTCGGTCATCAACCACGACGGGATCAAATATGCCGGCACCACCCCCATCGCGGTGGAGCAACCCGACTTCATGACCAGCAAGGACCCCTGGTTCCGACCGGTCGACCTCTGCCTTGGCGAAGACGGAGCCCTCTACGTCGCCGACTTTTACAATAAGATCATCGGCCACTACGAAGTTCCACTCGACCATCCGGGCCGGGATCGGGAGCGCGGACGCATCTGGCGTGTGGTCTACAAGGGCGGAGCGGCTGCCCCCGGCCCCATGACTCTCCCCAAACCCAGTGCCAATCCGGTTGACGACCTCAAGTCCCGGGCCCCCTACACCCGGCGGGCTGCCGCGGCCCACCTCCAGCAGAACCCTCGGGCCGGAGCCCTGGACCCACTCCTTGAACTTTACTACCGCGAACGTCCCGACGACACCCACCTGCGGCACGTGCTCCGGCTTGCAATCCGCGCGCAGCTTGGGGTGCCCGCTGCCCTCCAGAGCGAGACGGCGTCCCGGCTCCTGCCCACCAACATCGCCCTCGCAAGTCACAACCAGCCCACTGCCGCGTTTCTTCTCCAGCGCCTGCAACGTGGCCCACGGCTACGACACACCCTCGAGATTCTCCAGCACCTCGCCCGTCACGGGGATTCCGGAGTGGTGGAGGGCGCAATCGCATGGGTGAAAACGCAGCATGACCGGCCGGTCCCCGTGCGCGCACGCCAATCAAGTGCCCTGCTGCAGGGCCTGCAGGAACGCGGCGAGCTGAAACCCCGTGCCTCCCTGGTCCGCCTGGGACAGGAAGTCGCCCACGCTCTCCTCGACGAGGAACGAGAGATCCATTGGACGGTAAGCCCTCATCCCACCGATCCCGGGGGAGCTTCACCATGGATCATCCAGCAACGCAGGTGCGGCGACGGAAAAACCGTGGACGTCATCTCCAGTCTCCCCACTGGAACTCCCGGGGCAGAGACCTTCACCGGGATTCTGCGCACCGTAGCCTTTGAAGCCCCGGCCAGACTGAGTTTCTGGCTCTGCGGTCACCGCGGGCATCCGGATCAACCTGCTCACGAGAAGAACCTCGTGCGCCTGGTAGAAACGGCAACAGGCAGGGAATTGCACTGCAGCTACCCACCGCGCAACGATGCCGCCACCCGGATCGAGTGGGATCTCTCCGGCGCAAAGGGCCGCCAGGTGCAGTTGGAGGTGGTGGACGGCGACAATGGCGCTGCCTTCGCCTGGCTGGCGGTGACACGCCTTGAACCGGAAGTGGCCAAGGTGGAATCATTTGGACCGGCCGGGATTCACAGTGACCTCCTGCAGGAACTCGCCAGCCTGCTCCTGGTCAGCGCCCCCGTCGACCTGCGCGATCGCCTGCGACCCTTCCTTCCTCCTGCTCCGGCGCCTGCTCCTGCGGCCGTCTCCAAGGAGGAGCGCACCCGGCTCGACCAGCTCATCGCACAACGCACGACCTCCTTCGCAGGGATTAGTCCCGACCTGATCCGGGGAAAAGCGCTCTTCAGAACCCACTGTGCCTCCTGCCATCAGGTGGCTGGCGAGGGCGCTCTCCTCGGTCCCCAACTGGACGGCATTGGGGCCCGGGGTCCTGCCCGGCTGAGCGAGGATATCCTGGACCCCAACCGCAACGTGGATGCCCACTTTCATCTGACCACCCTGAGGCTCAAGGACGGCACCATCACAACCGGTTTTATCCGTGGGCAATCAGGAGCGATTCTCCTCCTCGTGGATCCCGCGAGCAAGGAACACCGACTGCAGAAGGATGCGGTTGAGAGCAGGGAAACCATCCCCCGCTCCCTCATGCCGCCCACCTTCGAGCACCTGCTCAAGGAGGCCGAATTCAATGATCTCCTGGGCTGGCTTCTCTCTCAGAAGAAGCAGTAACCCCGTGCGACCCGGTCCCATCCCGTCGCTCTACCCGCTCTCCTGGTCGGCCCCCCGCTACCACTTGGCTCCCCGCTACCACTTCACGCCCTTGGGCTTGGCGCCCCGCGCCAGCGTCTTCACTGAATAGAGCGAGGTGCGGGCGGTAATAAAGAGAGTATCGTAGTTGTCCCCCCCGAAGCAGACATTGGCGGGATGCTCGGGCGTTTCAATCACCCCGATCTTCTTCCCTTCCCTGTCGAAGACGTGAATACCTCCACGCGAGGTAGTATAAATATTTCCCTCGGTATCAACACACATCCCGTCGCAGCGGATATCGATCTCAAAAAGCGGCTCCCCGAGCATGCCCTTCTCCACGACGTCGAAGGACCGGATCTTACCGACCTTGCCGGTGTCCGCGATGTAGACGCGCTTCTCATCCGGGGAAAAAGCGATCCCATTGGGCATGTCATGCCCCTTGTAAAGGACATCGATGCCTGTCTTACCGATACGCCAGACCCACTTTCCACCAATCTCACCGGGCTTGCCCCTCAATCCATAACTGGGATCGGTGAACCAGACTTCGCCATTGGAAAGAATGGCCAAGTCATTGGGGGAATTCAACTTCTTCCCCCCGATGTTGTCAGCAAGAACGGTGACTTTTCCCCCCGAATCGGTGCGAATCACGTTTCGGCCCGCGTGCTGGCAGGTGAGAAGATTGCCCTCCAGGTCGAGGATGTTGCCATTGGACTGCTGCACCTTGCGGTATTCCTTGAGTCCACCCTTCCTGCTCCACTGCATGAGCACGCTGTTGGGAAT
>JAAZXD010000116.1:4408-8854 GCA_014240355.1 Roseibacillus sp.
ATGTCACTGAAGACCACCATCTTCCCGGAGGGAATCCAGACTGGCCCCTCCGTAAATTTCATCCCCCCCCCGAGCTTCTCCACCTTCGCCTCAGGCGACACGATCTTCGCCAGATCGGCTGGGGACAGGCTGGCAATAATGAGAGAAAGAACGAGAACGAGAGGAAGAACCTGTTTCATGGGAGCATCTTGCAGGGCCCTTCCTCGATGGCAATGCCCTTCTGGGCCCTCACAAGCAGAGATCGTTTCCCTGTTTACACATGAAACATACTCACCCCGTTGTTCCGGAAACTGTCTCTGTTCCCTGGATTCATTCTCTGTCCTTCCCGGAGGCACGCCAACGTCCTAGGGTTCCCTGCATTGAAATGAAAAATGCATTCCAGACCATCATGACCATACTGGCGCTGGGACATGGCGCCGACCGAGGGGCAGCCCAGTCCGACAACTGGGGCAAAACAACAACGCAAAAAGCTGAATTTCATGCCGCCAGTGATGTCCCCCGTTCCCAGGTCGAGCTCACCAGACAATGGTATGAAATAGCTTCCAGGGCCTGGGGTAATTACGGACCCCTGGAGTTCTGGATTGTCGGTCGCAACGAGGCCGCGGCGAGAGAGCTGGACAAAAAACATTGCGGGATCAGGAAGAAGAAAGATCCCTCCGTCAGCCTCCGGCACTGCCTGGACAGAGGACACAATTTTGTTTCGTACGCAAAAGACGGGAATGCAGGCCTTAACACCAGGCGGAATGAAAACGAAGAGTGGTCCGGCTTCATTATAACCATGTCCGCCAGGTATCCCGGTCCGGAAGAGGAGGATTACAAACCCGTGGTCTTGCACGAATATTTTCATGTCTACCAGCATGCACACATCCACAGCAGAAAGGACTCCGTCCGGAAGAGCCTGAACCAGGAAAATCCATGGTGGGGAGAGGGCGGGGCCGAATACATGGCCCAGCTGCTCTACTCAAAACAGAAAGGGGTCAGGCCAGGCTATTTAAAGGAAACCATGAAGCGGAAACTGAGATCATTGAAGGACCTCCGCCAAGGGGAGAATATCAGGGATGTTCCCTATGGCAGGAGAGGAAGAATCTCCTATGACCTGGGAGCGTGGTTTATTGCATTCATTATCAGTAAATCAAGCGAGGAGGCTTACCGGATCAGGTTCTTCAAGGAGCTGGACTCAAAGGGTTTTGAAGGTGCCTTCGTGAAAAGCTTCGGGCAATCTTCGAAGGATCTTCTCGATGAATTCCACAATGGTTTCCTCCAGTCGGATCTTGAGGAAAAGATGAAGATTATCCCTTAGCGTTCCCGCTTACGCCTTGCGGGGCTGGCCTGCGGCATCCACGCAGCGGAAACCTCCATTGTTCTGCCCCGGGACAAGGGCATCCGGTGCCGGCAAAACAAGCCGTGATGATTGGCAGCTCCATTTTCATGACTGCACCCTGCGCCAAATCTCCGGGAGGGAAATCTGAAGGTTGCCGCCCTCTTTTCCGGATGGCGAATCCCTCCTCTCTGCGCTAAGAGGCCCCCATGTTCTTGTCCCTGCGTTATCTCTTCCCGCTGCTGGTGCTCGCCCTCATTGCGGTCGTCTCCCTGGGCGGGGGCCATGAAACCCCGGTCCCGATCCGAGCCTACGTGGGCGCACGGATTATTCCGGTAACCTCTCCCGAGATTGCGGACGGCGTCCTCCTCGTCAAGGGGGAGACCATCGCGGCCGTGGGAAAGCGCGGCGAGGTTGTCATCCCGGATGACGCCGAAGTGATCGACGTAAAAGGCAAGGTCCTCTTTCCGGGTCTGGTCTGCACCCACTCCCACATCGGAAAAGTCCAGGGCGGAGATGGCTCTTCGCCCATCCAGCCGGATGTGCGGGTGCTTGATTCCATTGACGTCCTCGACAGCACCGTTGAAAAGGCCCGCGCCGGGGGCATCACCATGGCCAACCTCATGTCCGGTTCAGGACACCTCCTCTCCGGCCAGACCGCCTACCTCAAACTACGGGACGGCAACACCATCGAGGATCTCGCGGTGCGCAATGAGGACGGTTCAATGGCGGGCGGAATCAAGATGGCCAACGGGACAAACTCTATCAAGGGTTCGGGTGGATCCCCCGGAACGCGGGGCAAGTCGGCCGCGCTGGTCAGGGCACAGTTCCTCAAGGCCCGGAGCTACCGCGAAAAGCTGGCCAAGGGGGGCGATGACCCACCCGAGCGCGATCTCGCCATGGAAGCTCTCGTGGAGGTTCTTGAAGGCAAGCGGGTGGTCCATCACCACACCCACCGCCACGACGACATCATTACCGTGCTGCGATTGAAAAAGGAGTTCGGCTTCAAGGTCGTCCTGCACCACGTCTCCGAGGCATGGAAAGTGGCGGACGAAATTGCGGAGGCCAAGGTGCCCTGCTCCATCATATATCTCGACTCACCCGGTGGAAAGCTGGAGGCGCGTGACCTCGAGTGGAAAAACGGAGCGGAACTGGAAAAGCGCGGGGTGCTCACCGCCTTCCATACGGATGACCCGATCAACGATTCGCGCTGGTTCCTGCGCAGCGCCGGTCTGGCGGTGCGGTCCGGGATGTCCCGTCAGAAGGCACTTGAGGCGGTCACCATCGCGGGCGCCGAAATGATGGACCAGGCCCGCCACACCGGGTCGCTCACGGTGGGAAAGAAAGCGGATTTTGTGATTCTGAATGGAGACCCCCTCTCGGTTTACACGCGGGTGCTGGAAACCCACGTGGAGGGGAGGAAGGTCTTCGACCTCGACGATCCCAGGGACAAACTCTGGGCCGAAGGCGGGTTTGGTGCCGGTCACAAGCGACGTGCCAGCGGCTGCTGCTTCACCAGATAGGAGGACGATCCAATGAAGATATCCCCATTACTGACGATCCTCCTCCCGCTTACCGTGGCGACGGCCGGCGCCCAGATGGCCGTGCAGGCGGAATTGCTCTACCCCATGACCGGGGATCTCAAACCCATCGAGGACGGAGTGGTGCTCTGCTCAAAGGACGGCAAGATCGAGAAGGTGGGCCCGGCCGGGGCCGTGCCCATTCCAGAGGGCTACCAGGTGCTCAAGGCCAAAGTGGCGACCCCGGGTTTCATCGATGCCCACTCCACCGTCGGCCTCTCGGGCATCCTGAATCTCGACCGTCACGACCAGGAACAACTGGAGAAATCGGCTCCGATCCAGCCCGAACTACGCGCCATCGACGCCTACAACGGGCGCGACCCACTCGTGAAATGGATCCGCCAACTGGGCATCACCACGATCCACACCGGACACGCCCCCGGCGCCCTGGTGGCCGGGCAGACCATGATCCTCAAGACGAATGTCCCTACCATCACCGACCCGGAGAAAAACACCCTGCGGCCTTTCTCCATGGTGGCCAGCACCCTCGGTCCGGACGGTTTCGGAGGAGGAGGAAAGGCCCCCGGAAGCCGGGCCAAGTCTCTCGCCATGCTGCGCGAAAACCTGCTCAAGGCGCAGAGCCACCTGAAGAAAAGGAAGAAGGCGAAGGAGGACGAAACGCCCGATCCCGACCTCAGGATGGATGCCCTCGCGGATGTCCTTGAAAAGAAAGTGCCCCTCCTCATCACGGCGCGGCGTCATCACGATATCGCCGCCGCCCTGCGCCTCCAGAAGGAGTTTGGATTCCGCCTTGTCCTCGACGGAGCCTCCGAGGCCTACCTGCTGCTGGAGGAGATCAGGGACGCCGGGGTTCCCGTTCTGGTCCACCCCACCATGGCCCGACCCTACGGCGAGAACGAGAACATGACCTTCACCCTGGCCGCCAAGTTGCACGCAGCGGGCATCCCCTTTGCTTTTCAATCAGGATACGAAGGCTATGTGCCCAAGACCCGTGTCGTGCATTTCGAAGCCGCCCTCGCAGTCACCTACGGGCTACCGTGGGAACAAGCGCTTGCGGGGTGCACCTCCGCCGCCGCCGAGTTGCTCGGAATCGCCGACCAGGTCGGCTCACTCCGGGCGGGACTGGACGCCGATTTCGCCCTCTTCGACGGCGATCCGCTTGAGACCACAACCCATTGTATTGGCGTGGTGATTGATGGAACGGTCGTTTCCGAGTTGAGAAAATAGAGTCAATCTGTCCGCCGGAGGGAAAGCTCCGCCGGTTTCGCCATGTCGATAACCGGTAGCCAACCATGAAACCAAATCACCTCTCCGCCCTGGTCTTCACTCTGACCGGCATCTGCGTGGAAGCTGCCATTTCCCATGTCCCAGGGGATCACCGGACAATTCAGGATGCGATCGATGCTGCTGCTCCGGGCGACGAGATCATTGTGAGCGAAGGTTCGTATCGGGAGCGAATCCGGCTCAAGCCGCGCATCAGACTCCGGAGCGCGGGCGACGACCGGAAGGGCAAGATCGGACTCGCGCGTGCCGAACGCACCGTGATCGACGGAGGGGGTATTCTCCCGACAGAGAGAGAACCTGTCC
>JAAZXD010000117.1 GCA_014240355.1 Roseibacillus sp.
ACGTCTCTCTCGCCAGGTCGGGCACGGACCGAAGTTGCACGGACTTCCGCCCCTGATCAATCCAAAGGACTGCGAGACCCCTTGCCGGGCGGCTCACTTCAGGCCCGCCAGGTCCTCGAATCCCCATGTTTGCCCTCGCTCGCCATCACTCCAACTGAAATCATGGCATTTCCTCATCAAAGCCCTTCATGAACGTCAGACCCTTCCTCTTCCTGCACCTCTGCCTCTGCACTTCTGTTATTGCCGCCCTGCCCAGCCACAAAGGGATCAGAGCCGGGGCCGCGGAACGGGAAATCACCCCTACTGCCGGACTCGAGATCCAGCACTACTTCCGCAAGAGCAGCGGGGTGCGCGATCCCCTCTTCGCTCGCTGTCTCTACCTCGAGGACGGAGCCGGAAACGCTGTCGCCATCGTGGGGCTCGACCTCATCATGGGAAGCTTCGAGGCCTGCGATCAACTGCGGACGGAAATCCGGGAGAAGTGCGGCGTCACCCACACCCTCCTCAACTTCAGCCATTCCCATGCCTCTGCGGCCCTCGGTCCCCGCGGCAGAACCAGGATTTCCAACGATTCCGACTCACGATGGAACGACCGCACCCTCGACGCCATCATCGCAGTCGTTGCGGGAGCCAGGAAGCAGGCCGAGCCGGTCTCCCTGCGTGCCGGCCGGGCCGGAGTGCAGGTCGGCTTCAACCGGCGACTGGTCAATGCCGACAACGGGCACGTCTTCATGGGAGTCAACCGCAAGGGTCCGGCCGTTCCGTGGGTCAATGTCCTCGTGGCTGACAGCACCCGGACCGGCAAACCCCTCGCCGTCCTCTTCGAGCACGCCGCCCACCCGGTCATCGCCCCACACACCAGCAAGCTCACCAGCGCAGACTTCCCCGGGGCCGCCGGAAAGCGGATCCGGGAAGTCCTCGGCAAGGACGTCATCACCGTCTTCGGTCAGGGCTGTGGCGGAAACATCAACGGATTTCCCCTGCGCTCCACCCATGAGAGAGCCGAGGAGGCGGGCCACCGGCTGGGAGAGGCCGCCCTCAAGGCGATCAGAAAGAGCGAGGCCATCAAGGCACAGACCTTCCGCGTCAAATCAGCCAGGGAGGAACTCCCGTCAGCTCCCCTCCCGGGCCGGGAGCTCCTCGCGGAGATGATGGACCTTGAAAAGGACAACCCGGGACGAATGAAACAACTCCACAGGATCCAGGACCTCCTCAAGCGGGGAGAAAAGCCGCCGGCCCGACGCTTCGATGCCCATGCCGTGATGTTCGGCCGGGAGTGGTGCCTCACCACCATGCCCCACGAGATGTTCTGCCAGTACGAACTCTGGATCGACGAGCAGGCGCCCTTCAAACGAACCATGACCTTTGCCTTCACCAACGGCTACCAGGGTTACATCGCGGTGGATCAGGCCCTGACGCTGGGGGCCAAGGGTGGCTACGAGGCTGGCCGCCTTCCCAACTGGGGAGGCCAAGTCTACACCAAACATCTCGGCCCTCCGGCAGTCGGTGCCGAGAAGATCATCAAGGACACCCTCGCCTCCCTGTGGCCCCGGGATCCCGAAAACTCCCTGAAGGAGTAACCCGAGTAAGAAGCAGGAAACTTTCCCATCCCCGACGGGCACAGGCATGGGGGCATCGGGCCAGGCCCCTTGTTGCCTGGGAGATGTGTCTTCAAGGCAGGAGCCCGGTCCTGATCAGGACCGGGCTCTCGCTGGCAGGGTGATGGTATCGGGAGGCTCCTATTCCGGGGCGGCAATGACTCTGAAGAGGACCATCTTTTTCGAGCGATCCACTTGGACATCAACGGATAGCTGGGGGGGGATGTGGAGATGAGGCATGGCACGAAGTTCGTGATCGTGGCATCCCAGCACCGAATTCCAGGCCAGGCCGGAGGGGAAGAGATCATCTGCCCGCGCTACTTCCTCTTCACCGACGTTCTCGATGATCCACTTCTGCGGGGTCATGCTGGACTGCACGTCATAAGACATCCCCCGCTCTTTCAGCCAGGTCACCATGATCTGGTCCTGTAGCAGGTCCGGGTTCAACTCCCATCCGATGAGCTTGCAGATCTTGAGGAGATAGTCCTCCACCTCGCCCCCGATCTCGTGTCCCTTGTAGTCTGAGCCACCATGACTCAGGCGGAAGCGACCGGTCGCCTTGAGGGGCTTTTTCACCTTCGGGACCTTGAAGGCCAGAACCTGACCGGGATTCACCGTCTCGTTGTTGAAGATGCGGTTGTTGGGCTGCATCCAGGTGCCGTCACCATCGAAGTCGATCCAGGCGTCGAGGATTCCGGTCATGGTGGGCAGAACTCTGACAAGGGCGATCGATCCCGAGATGATGGGAGTCAGGAAGATCACCCCGTCTTCGTCATCACTGCCGTCGCTGTCGTCACCCAGGGCCCACGCACTGGGCTGACCGTCTGGCTCGGGATCCACCAAGTCGCCGAGGAAGAGATCGTCGATCCGATGGGATGCTCCGTTACTGGCGGCAAGAGTGGGAAAGCTCGGATCTCTTGCATCACCCCAGTCAAGATGACCGCCATTCGGGTCTTGCTTGATGCCAACAAGATAGTCCTCCACCTCACCGTCCGGGGCGTATCCGGTCGGTCCGAGGCCTCCCGTGGTGTTGAACCGGATGCGGGCGGCGGTTTGCCCCACCACTGCGGAAGAGGGCACCGCGAAGCTGAAGAGGTTGGGTCCAGCCACCACGATAGAATTCAGAATGATCTGCTCTCCCGCTCCCCAGCTTCCATCCTGGTTGAAGTCGATCCAGGCATTGATATAGCCCTTGGTGGAAGCCTGAATGAGGACCTGGGCTATGCTGCCCTGCTGCAAGGAGGAAAAGGTCACTCCATCATCGTCGTCGCTGCCGTCATTGTCATCGCCGAGGGCAAACGGGTCAGGTTGTCCATCTGCTTCCGGGTCAACCCTGGCTCCAAGATAGGCGCCATTGGCAATGAGATGAACCGCTCCGTTGTTCGCGGCGAGGGTGGGATAGGGCTTATCAGGAGCATCTCCCCAGTCGAGTTCGCCATTGGGAGAACCCTGTTCGATGCCAATCCTGTAATCCTCCACCTCGCCATCGGAAGCCCCACCCTCGGAACTGAGGGCGCCCCCCGAACTCAGACGGAAGCGTGCGAAGGTTCCCCCGGTGGAGGCCGAAGCAGGAACGAGGAAGTTGAGGTTGTTGGGCCCACCCACAACCGGCGCACTGGCCAAGACCTGCTCACCGGGATCGGTCCAGTCCCCGTCCTGGTTGAAGTCGATCCAGGCGTCAAGGCGTCCGGGCATGGTGGAAACGGCCACGATCGTGGCATTGGCGCCGGGAGAGATCGAGGAGGTAAAGGTAATGCCGTCCTCATCATCAATCGCGGAATCAATGTCATCCCTCATGGCATTGGCACTGGGCTGCCCGTTCCCCTCCGAATCAACCATGGTTCCGAGCATGAGATCATTAGTGAGGAAGTGGCGGGCTCCGTTGTCCGCGGCAAGAACCGGATAGTTCTGCGGGGCATCTCCCCAGTCGGTTTCATCATTCGGATTGGGATTAGGATCGTCTTCAATCTTGACGATGTAATCCTCAACTTCCCCGTCATGGGCAATGCCGATCGGTGCAAGCCCTCCATTAGAACTGAAACGGAAGCGGATAAAGGTGTCTCCCGGGATCGCTCCCGCTGGGACCGCGAAGTTCAAGAGGTTGATTCCCGGTGCCAGGGGCTCACTGGCAAAGATCTGCTCACCGGGATCCATCCAGCTCCCATTCAGGTTGAAGTCAACCCAGGCATCGAGCCGGCCATCTCCCGAGGCTTCCACTTCAATCTCGGCAGGCAGGCCCGGCTGCAGCGGGGTCAGGAAGATGACCCCGTCTTCGTCATCATGCGGGCCCATGGAATCATCCCCCGAGGCAAGGGCAGTAGGCTGGCCGTCGAGTTCGGTGTCAATGTTGGGTCCGAGTTTCAGAACAAACCCATCCGGAAGGACCAAGACAAAGTGGCGGGCACCGTCATTGGCATGGAGGGTCGGATAACTGGGAATGACATCAGGGTTGTCCGGAGCATCCCCGTAATCAAAATCAAGTTTAATCGGGATATCGGGACTCCCCGGGATATCGGGAATAAACGGGTCCGGGAAAGGATCCACGGGATCAATCGCGATCACATCGGGGTCGATTTGGGCAACTGCCACGGAAGCGGTTCCGATGAGGATTCCGCAGGATCGGTTGAATAGTTTTTTTGCCGTCATGATAGAATTTTTCATATCTACAATTGCCAACCGCAATCCGTGGGGCGGATTTTCAAGAGACCAGGCACCCGTCCTGCCTGTCGGGGCGAATCAATCCTCAAATCCCTGCAAAAACAGGATTTCAACTGCTTATCGGCGGACCGATCTCCCGGGCCCTGGTCATGAACTGGCCTTAAAACAGCAGGGGATTGACGGGGCTACGGCCCCTCTAGCGCTCCCCCTGCCCCTGCTTCTCCATGACCCAGGCGAGGTTGAATCGCGCCATCCAGTCCTTGTTGGAGAGGAGGTAGATGAACCCCTCACTGGGCGTACCCTTCCGGCCCACCGCCAGCCAAGTGTAATTGCCCGGACCTTCCCTGACCAGTCGCTGGACGGGCCAGTGCTCACCCCCGTCGAAACTGAGACGGACCGTGATATCATCCCGTCTGTCTTTCCGACCGGGCGAACTGAAGAGCAGGATGTCGCGGCCCTCAAGGGTGAGCCGTGCAAGGGCTCCCTTGCACCCGTAGACATCGGGTGGACCATCAAAGAGTTCATCGTCCTCCCGTCCCTCCACCCAGCTTTCTCCGCCGTCGAGACTTTTGCCCACCAGCTTGTTTCCAGGGCGCACGTGTGTCCGGGCGTTATAGTAGATCTGGCCGTCCTGCAATTCAAGGAGGCCCGGTTCCGAGCTGCCAAGGAGCGGAAAAGGCTCACTCGGGGTCCAGGTCCTGCCCCCGTCATCGCTGTAGAGGGCATTGCTGTAGCGCTTGGCGAAGAACTTGCGCCCCTGTCCCTTGTTCAGGTAGGTCCGGCTGCCGCCCTCGTTCACAGACCCCACGAAGACCTGGGAAGGCATCAGAAGCCGACCTTTCCTCTTACCGTGCCGGAGGGTAATCCCCGGGTCACAGCAATAGGTGGTCGCCAGCCACCCATTCCGATCGGGCCGGATCAAGGTTTTCTCGGTCTGCCACGTCTTTCCGTGGTTCCGGCTCCGATAGAGGTTTCGACTCGGAGCCAGCCCCATCGCAAAAACCATGATCTCACCGGTGGTTTCGTCCACCGTGACATTCCCGAGCTCGCTCCAGCCCACGTGTTCTCCCTTGTAACGTCCGTCGTCGGACATGTCGGCCCCGATCGGGACCCGCTCCCCCACCACGATCGGATCACTCCATGTCCTCCCCCCGTCCTCGCTGCGCTTCACCTCCACCCGCTTCCGAGCGCGCTCCTCCTTGAATACCAACACCGTCCCATCCATTGCCACCGCAAGGTGTCCCATCACCGGAACCTCTTCCTCCCATATCTCATGAAAAGGTTTCTCATCCCCAGCCTGCACCGAAATATCCAGCGTCCCTGCCGCGAGGAGCACGGAAACAACCTGCCATCCGCGGTTCATGCCCCAACCGTGGAGAGGTTCCCGGAAACTGACGAGCCGAAAGGAGGTAACTCGGTAGCATTGTCGGACTACTCACCCAGGCTCTGAAAGAGGATTTCCCGCTTATCCGATGAGCAGGAGTATGCGACAATCAAGAGTCGAGGACGACTTCCGGCACTCGCACGTCCCGGGAAACGGGAGAATCCCAAGAGACCAGAAGTAATTTCACCAATGAGCAAGCGCCGGTTCACAAGGCCAACCTCCCTCACCCGCCGGGATCTCCTTCGCGCCGGAGCGTTCGGCATGGGCCTGCCTGGCTACCTTTCCCTCTCACAGGCTGCCAATGCCATCGCGCCACCGGATACAAAGGGCTTCGGTAAGGCCCGCAACTGCATCGTTATCTTCGCCTGGGGTGGCCTGAGCCACATCGATACTTTTGATCTCAAACCAGATGCGGGCAGTAACATCAAGAGCGCCTTCAGATCCATTCCCACAACCATCCCGGGCTACCACGTCTGTGAGCACCTGCCCCTGCTCTCCAAGCAGGTCCATCGCATGACCCTGATCCGCAGCATGCACCACGATGCGCCCTCGCACCGTTCCGCTGCCTACTGGAACCTCACCGGTCATGCCCCCGCCAAACCGGACAAGAACTGGACCCGGACCCGCAAGGACTGGCCTAGTATCGGATCCATGGTGGCCCATGCCCGGCACGATCCGGAGAGCAAGCTCCCGGGCAACGTGGCCCTTCCTTACCCCATCTATGACGGCGGATGGGCCAACGGCCAACATGCGGGATTCCTCGGAATGAAGTATGACCCGGTCATCATGAAGCCCGACGAAGGTAAGCCTTACGATGGAAAGTCTCCAGTCTCCGGCCATCTCTCCTTTGACTTCATCGAGGGAGTGAATGAGAAACGCCTCGCAGACCGCAGGAAACTCCTGACCCAGCTTTCCGGCAGCGCCCAACCCACCGAACCTCTCGAACACTACCAGCAACGGGTCTTCGACATGCTTCTAGATGAAGAGACCCGGCGGGCGTTCAAGGTTGATGATGAGCCTGAGCGCCAGCATCGCCGCTACGGATCTCACGTCCTGGGACAGAGCCTGCTCACTGCCCGGCGGTTGACCGGGGCCGGGGTTCCTCTCGTCACCGTCTACGCCGCCGCGGGAGACCTGAACGGCAGCGCGGGAGCCCACTTCGACACTCACGCGGACGGCTACAACCGCCTGAAAAAGCAGATGCTGCCGCCGCTCGACCAAGGCTTGTCCGCCCTGCTCGACGACCTGCACGAAAGCGGACGAATCGATGATACTCTCGTGGTGTTGCTCACCGAATTCGGACGCACTCCCAAGGTCAACGGATCGGGCGGCCGCGACCACTACCCCAAGGTCTACACCGTGGCCCTGGCCGGGGCCGGCGTGAGCGAGGGCCTCCTCTACGGCACCTCCGACCACAGCGGAGCCTTCCCCGCCAGCCAGGCCGCCACTCCTGCGGACTTGCACGCAAGTATCTTTCACGCCCTCGGCATTGCGCCGGATCGCCGGATCCACGACATTGAAGATCGGCCCCTTCCCATGTGCGATGGATCAGTCCTGCCGGTTTTCTCCTGAACGAACCTTTTCCTGTCCTGTTCCCGGGCCACCCGGGACTTGACGAAGGCCGCCCGGATTCGAACCCTTGTCTCATGAAGAACATGTCCCATGCCGCCATCGCACTGGCAGGAATACTCCTGGCCCCGCCGGAATCCTTTGCAGCCCAGCCAGAGGCGGGAAAGATGATCAAGGTGTCTCCCAAGCGGGAAGACCTGATCCCCTACTGGCTCTACTTGCCGAAGGAGCACGCGACGAATACGAGCAAGCTGCCAGTGGTTGTCTTCCTGCACGGCATGGGCGAGCGGGGCAATAACCTCGACCGCGTACTTGTCCATGGTCCCCCAAAGCTGATTACAAAGGGAAAGCACTTTCCCTTCATCATGATCGCTCCGCAGTGTCCCAATGACGGCCGGAAGGGAAGGAGCAGTGCCAAGTCCTTCTGGTGGCACCCTGAGGGTCCCATCGACAAGGTGAAGAACATCGTGGATTTCGAGCAGAAGCGCCTCGGACGGATCGATCCCGACCGGATCTATATCACCGGCCTGAGCATGGGTGGCTTCGGAACCTATCAAATCGTAAGCCGTCATCCGGGCTATTTTGCGGCGGCAGCCCCGATCTGTGGTCATGGGAACCGGATTACCGGCGAGAAGGCCCTCCAGGAGGCCTTTGCCTCCCTTCCGGTCTGGGCCTTCCACGGGGACCGCGACAACGTGGTGCGGCTTGCGGACCAGCAGAAGACCATCAAGCTGCTTGAAGAGGGCGGCGCCACCATCAAGTTCACTGTTTATCCCGGGGTCGGACACGACTCCTGGACCCGCACCTACAACAACCCGGAATTCTACAAGTGGCTCCTATCCCACAAACGGGCTCCCAAGAAGGACCGAAGTTCAAAGTGACGGAAGGCCGGAACACCGGGATTCCCGCCCCCCTTGCCCGCCACTAGTCGACAACCTCAAGAACGAGGTTGCCTTCCTCCAAACTGATCTGTTGTTTGCCGACGAGAACCCTCTTTCCCTCCACCACCAGCACCGGAGGACTGGTCGTCGGAAAGTGGAAGGTGAGCGGAGTGCCGCGCAGGTTGACGGTGGTCCCCTCCGCTGGACCGGTCGTCACCAGCATCACATCGGATCCGCTCGCTCCGGTGAAGTCGACCGCCAGGCAGGTTCCATCCGCCATGGTCAAGGAACTGGAGCGACTCCCCGGGGAGATCCACCAGCGCCTCGGAGAACCCGTCACCGCCTTGCCCCATTGCAGGTGCCGGTCCATCGAGTTCAGGTGGATCGCCTTGTCAGGCTCGCTGAACAGGTAGCCTCCGAATCCTTCCGTGCGATCGAGGAGGACGGAAATCACGGTGTCATTGTCGTCTTTCCACCGGTTGCGCCAGAGATAGTAGCCCCACTTTGAATCACGGTAACAATGGGGCAGGACGTGTACGGGATTTTTTGCTTCGGCTGCAGTCGGCCAGTTCACGAAAGCGCACACCGCGAGGTGCGGATACCAGCTTGCGGTATCACAGGGATGCCCTGCCTCCACATCGGCAGCAGCCAGGAAGCGATCATAATACCATTTCATGGCTGACCGGTCCCCTTCCCTGACGGCTCCGAATCCAATCGCGAAGTACCCGGCTCCACTCAGTCCCTGCCGGGACCAGACATTC
>JAAZXD010000118.1 GCA_014240355.1 Roseibacillus sp.
TTGGTGGCGAGGGCAGCCGCACGGGGAATCTGAGTGTCATTCTCCACCATTGCCACGTTGAGATTATGAACCCTGGCAAGGTGCCTTGGCTTGGCGTCACCCCACTTGTAACCTGCACAACTGGTGCAACTCAGGGAGAATACCGACACGACGATAAAACCAAGGAGGAGAGAGGCTGGGGAATTTGAGCGCGGCAGGCCAGGCATGATGTCACTCCGAGGTTCCGATGCTCTGAAGGCGGGCCTTCGCGCGATCGTGGAGGGATCCTCCGGTGGTTTTACGAACGACTTCCCGGTAATAGACGGCGGCAGAGCTGTTTTGTTCCTTCCTGAAGTAGAACTCGGCGATATCAAAGTTGCGCTGAATTTCGCGGGAGCGAATTTCAGCGATTTTGGTCGCGGCATCGGCGGCACGTTTGGATTTTGGGTAGGACTGGCGCAAATCCTCGAAGGCGTGCTGGGCGCGATCAAGGTTGGAGTTATCCTGGTTGCCCTTGCTCGCTCCCATCAGAAGGAGTTGGCCGATCTTGTACTGGGCTTCGGGGGCGTAGAGGGAGTGTGGGTAGTTGTCGACCACATCCTGATAGGCGGTGATCGCTTGGTTAGCCTTCGATTTCTTGCTTTCGTAGGTTCTTCCAATGGCATACTGGGCTTTGGCCGCGGAAGGAGCCCGCGGGGCGTTATCGCGTACGGTTTCAAGCATTGAGACGATCTTCTTGATATCGGGAGCGGTTTTGAACCACAGGAGTTTGTCGGAGATCTGTCCATCTGCTACTGCATGAGCGAGCCTTGCCTGGCGGTCGCGCGCCTTGGCGTAGAGCGAAGAAGCCTGGTAGAGGGTGATCACCATCTGGTAGGCCTCAAAGGCCTCATCCGGTTTGGCTCGCTGTTCAAGGAGTTCTGCCTGGCGGAAGCGTGCGGCGGGGGCAACCGGGGAATGAGGATTCTTGGTTGCGGTATTCTCGTAGAGGCTGATTGCTTTCTTGCTCTTGCCGGATTGATCGGCGGCCTGGGCTCGGGCGTAGAGGATCTGCGCATCGCGGTCGGAACCATGGTGAGTGCCGGCGATGGTGAGCTCGGACTCTGGTGTGCTGGCACAGGAGGCCAGAAGGCAAAAGCACCAACCAGGATGGATAAGGACACGGCGAAGACCGATCATAAGACGAACTCTATTCGCCCTTCTTGAAAATCCAATCGCGATTTTGCAGCCCCTAAGGAAAGCAAACAAACCATGTGATTAGTTAGAACCCTGGCCCTGTGGATCGAGGCTGCACCAGGGCCGCTGTCCCTGTCTATTCCTCTCCCATTTCGCGGGCGCGGGCGGTAGCGGTGTTGACGGCGTCGATGCAGGCTGCGCGGAAGGCGTGTGCTTCGAGGGTCTTGAGAGCAGCAATGGTGGTGCCGCCGGGAGAGGTCACCATATCCTTGAGAACGGCGGGGTGCTCTCCCGTCGACTGCACCATGGCAGCAGCCCCGAGGACTGTCTGAGCGGCGAGTTCGCGGGCCTGATCGCGGGGCAGACCGTTTTGTACGGCGCCATCGGCAAGGGCCTCGATGAAGAGATAAACGTAGGCGGGACCGCTGCCGGAGAGTCCAGTGACCGCATCCATGAGGGATTCCTTCACTTCAACTACCACGCCGACGGCGCCAAGGAGTCTCCGCGCGGTTGCGGCATCGCCTTTGGTGGCGTTGCTTCCACGGGTGAAGGCGGCGGCACCCTTGCCTATCAGTGCGGGGGTGTTCGGCATGGAACGGATGACGCGTGCACCCTCGCCGACTTCCTGTTCGAGTCGGGCAAGGGTAAGGCCGGCAGCCACCGAAATCACCAGGAGGCTCTCCGTATCGCTGCCGGAATTCCGTATCTGTTGGAGAGCCTCAGGCACATCGTGCGGCTTCACAGCAAGGAAGAGAATGTCGACTGCAGTGGCAACCGCTGCGATGGAATCGGCAGTGCGGACTCCTCGTTCAGTGACAAGGGAATCCAGGGCGGTTGAAAATATATCGAAAGCTACCACGTCCGTGGAGGCAACAGCACCGGCATCAATGGCCCCGATCGTGAGGGCTTTTCCCATCTTTCCGCATCCTATCAGGCCGAGTTTCATCGGCAGGAGTTTCGAGTTTTAAAGGGAATATTTCAAGTGTCTTGAATCAGACATTGGCCAAAATTCCAATTTTCCCGAATACTTTTTCTTGAGAACTCGCTGCTGGCGGGAACAGTGGGGCATGTGGCCTAATTGGATGCGGGTGTTGACCGTGGGAGCCTTCTTTTCGGGTGTTGGATTGGGTCCGCTGAATTCCCAGGACTTGCCTCTGGTGGGCCCCCCCGTTCCATCGGCACTTGAGAAAATCTTTGCTGCGGACCAGGTCATTCACCCGGTGGTGGCTAAACTTCCGGCTCCGGAGTTTGTCGATGAAATCGTGTCCATTCCGATGGCGATCTCGTCACGCAGCAGCCTTGCATCACGTCATGTTCTGCAGGGGTTAGCCTGTATCCAGGCGGCTTGGGACTTCGAGGCTTATCGGCATTTCTGCAAGGCTGTGAAGGAGGACCCGGATTGCCTGATGGCTTACTGGGGAATAGGTCTTTCCCTGGCGTCTCCCAACAACGAGTTCAGCAGGCAACGCCAGATAGCGCTAAACCGGATGATCGAACTGGTTGACGCCACTACGGAGATCAATGGGAAAGCGCTGCCGATAGCGAGCGTGATGGAGCAGAGATACGCGCTTGCTCTGACGGAGTTGTTTGCCCTGCGGGGAAATGCGAGGGATGCGTTCAAGAAGCTCTCCGAGTACTATCCGAACAACCTACAGGCAAAGTGCCTGGCAATTTACCTGCAGCGTGATGGTTTCGATGACTACGGTCCCAAGCCCAGGCAGGAGGCTGCCATGAGGCAGATGGAGTCGGTGGTGAATGAGAACCCGGACAATGTGGGCGTTCTCAGTTTTTGGGCAATGTTACACGCGGAAGCGCCGGAAGCTACCACCAAGCTCCGTGAGCAAATTCTCCCGCTGGTGCGCAAGGTCGCACGCAAGGCACCGAATTTCCCGCCCTATCAGCACCTCCTCGGGCACTTCGAGTGGCGTTGCGGCAACCACCTTCTGGCAGAAATCGCGCTGAGTCGTGCGAGTGAGCTTTACGCAGAGCACATGAGGAAACACATGTTGAGCGTATACGAGTGCGATGGCTGGATTCGCTCCCAGCTTTATCTGGCGACGGTGATGTACAGCCGGGGTGGGTTTGATGAGGCCATGGCGATCGCCGGAAATCTCTCTGGTCTGAAGGTGGACGTGGCACGCCTTGGATCAACCGGAGCAAACCTGCTGGTCTGGGAGGCTGCAACCCTGCCAGCTCGCCTTTACCTTGTGCGAGGTCAGCGGGGCGATATTGAGAAGGCTATAGCATGTCTGCCGGAGAAGGACTCCCCCTTTCTGAAAGAGGTCAAGGGCCGGACACTCTCGGTGTTCTACCTTGAGTGTCTCATGCGGTATCTTGAGTGCAGAAAGGAACTGGAGGCGGGCAATGTTGATGCCGCTCACAGGGAGCGCATGGCATTGGACAAGATCCTGTTGCGGATGAAGCGTTTGCGGGATCAGGCGATGAAGAGGTCGTCGATCTCTGAGTATGTTCGAGCAGTCGGAGCACTTGAAGTCTACGCGGCGGAAGTGCGGGGGCTGATCGCGCTTGCGCGTGCTGCTACGGACTCACAGCGGAAGATTGCACGGAGCTGGTTGAAGACCGCAGTGGAGAAGCAGCGGCGCCCCTCCCTCCTGATGCCCCCGGTGGTGTTGTCTCCGATGGAAGTTCGGCTGGCTGAATTCCATGCCGGAGCCAGGAACTTTGACCAGGCCGCAGAGAGTTACCAGGCGGCTATCAGGCGTCGACCGAATGACCTGGTCTCCCTGGTCGGCTACCGTGATTCCCTGATTAGAATCGGGCGTAAGGATGAAGCGGAGGAAGTGGGCAAGATCATCTCTGCAGTGAAGAAGTAAGATGCCGGTCAGGCGGCCAGCACTTCCGATCGCTTGATTCCGCGCAGTTCGAAAGCGCGCAGAATTGTGGCCTCGATGAGGTTGGCAGGGCAGGATGCTCCGGCGGTGATCCCGAGGACGATCGGTCCGTCGGCGAACAGTTTGGATGGGTAGTCGCTCTCGATCTCCTCTTTTGTCTTGAGGTCATAGTTGGCGATCTTTTCGAGAGAAGTGAGGCAACTGACATCCCGAATGAAGAAGGTGGGCAATTGCTCCTGGCCCATTTCAACCAGGTGCGAGGTGTTGGAGCTGTTATAGCCACCGACAACGAGAAGGATGTCCAGGGGCTCGCGAAGCATGTCGAGGAGGGCATCCTGGCGTTCCTGCGTGGCGCCGCAAATGGTATCGAAGACCTGGAAGCGTTTCGTAGAACCGTCCCGATCTCTTACGGCGGCACTGATGCGACGCTGGAGCTCTTCAGTTTCACTTTTCAGCATGGTGGTCTGATTGGCCACTCCCAGTTCCTTGAGATGGAGATCGGGATTGAAGCCATCCGAGGTGGCGCCTTCGAAGCGGGTGAGAAATTCGTCATGATTTCCTCCATGGCGGATGTAGTCGCAGATGTAGTCGGCTTCCTCCAGGGTGAGCACGACGAGGTAGTGCCCCTCCTGGTTCTCGTCCTGTGCGCGAGAGGCTGTGGCACGGGTTTCCTCATGTCCCTTCTTGCCGTGAATGATGGAGGTGATCCCGTTCTTCGCGTAGGTTCGCACACGGCGCCAGACCTTCATGACGTCGCCGCAGGTGGTGTCGATGACGTAGCACCCCGCATCTTCGATCTTGTGCATGAAGGCGGTTGGGGCTCCGAAGGCTGGAACGAGAACCACGTCATCCTCGGTGAGAGCATCGTATTGTTCGTCCATCTCCTTCCAGGGAAGGGATACGATGCCCATATCCTCAAGTTGCCGATTCACCTCGGGATTGTGGATAATTTCACCGATGAGGAAGATGTGATTGTCGGCGAAGACGCGGCGGGCCGCGTAGGCGAGATCAATGGCGCGTTCCACTCCGTAGCAGAAGCCAAATTTCCGGGCGAGACGGAGGGTTGTGTTGCCGATGGTGAGGGTGCCGCCACGCTCGCGCAATTTCTCGATGATTGGCGAGCGGTAGTGCTGCTCAACCTCAGCCTGGACCTTCTCCATGACGTCGGGTCGGCGTACGTTTACACGCTTGCGCTTCTGTTTGGGGGGATCCTTGCTCACGGGAAAGTAATGGCAGCATCCGGGGATACCTCAAGTGTGGTGTGGTGAGTTCCTCCCCTTTTTGAGTGTCATTCGGGAGCGGTGAAATTCGTGTCAGCTACTTTTTTTCCCAGGGAAAGAAATCGGGAATCGGCGTGGCTATGTGCTTGTGCATTCGACCTGCATATCCATTCGGACGTCCCGGAACATTTGGATCGTTGGTGGGGAGCTTGAGAATTCTGTCCTTGAGGGGCTCCAGGATTGCCTGGGATTGATGATCCAGAGCGTTGAGGGCGGCGACCGCATGATAAGCACTGGAGGCGGTAGGATCGCTGTTTTCGAGGAGAATTTCAAGGGCCTTGCTGCGTTGTTGTTCGTCACGGGGATGGGTTGCAAGCGCTTCAGCGGCCGCGATCTGGACACTCCGGGAAGGATCATCAAGCAGTTGGCCCAGCTCTGCATCAAGAGCCCGGGTCAGGTGTTCGCCCCGGTAGAGGCAGGCCAGGACTGCCCAGTAGCGCTGGGAGGGGAGTCTGGCCTTGAGCATGTGGGCGACCTGATCGACCTTGAGGACCGGTTCCAGAAGGAGGTCGGCGGCCTTGCGGATCTCAGGCACAGAGTAGAAATTCTTCCTGCGGGTGAGATCGGCGGGGGTGACCCCGTGCTTTCTGGCCAGGTCATGAAACATGCCTTCCGGAAGAAGCGCGACATCAAAGGTCGCTGAAAGGTTGTCATATAGTGCCGCACGCATTCCGAGGAGTTGTTTCCTGCAAGCCGGGTCTGTCGCCAGGTTATTCGTTTCGTGGGGATCCTCAGTAATGTCGTAGAGTTCCTCAGGGGCCTTTTTCTCCCAGAAGGCCGATTGAACCTTGTTGAGTTTGCCCTGGTGGAAGAGACGGCGCCAGAGACGGGTTGTCTGAGTCTCCATCTGATAGTGGAGAATCTGCCCATGGGGCAGATGGGGCATGAAATTACGGATATAGACGTACTTGCCGTCTACTACGGTACGGGAGCAATCAGGGCGTTCGTCCATGCGTCCCCGGAAGCCGAAGGAGTATTCTGGATTCGGGGTGACGTATTTGCCGAGGAAGGCTCTGCCCTGTTGGAAGGCCGCAGGTTTGATGCCAGCGAGGGAGAGCATGGTGGCACCCAGATCGACGAAGCCGACAAGGCGGTCCGAGGTGTTGCCAGGCTTGTATTCAGGGGGCCTGAGGTGTTTCCACTTCTCGGGGATGTGTACAATCATGGGGACATGCAGTCCGCTCCAGCCGGCATAGCGTTTGCCGCGGGGCATGCCTGAGCCGTGGTCAGCCCAGAAGATCACGATAGTGTCTTCATAGAGGCCTTGTTCCTTCAGGGCGCGGAGGTGGCCCCCGAACCAGTCATCCATCTCGGTCAGACGGTCGTAGTACTGGGCCCAGTTGTCGCGCACGACCGGGATGTCAGGGTGATAGGGGGGCAGAGGGACCTTGGACGGGTCGTGCCTGGTCTTGGAATTGCGGGCACGAATTCGGCTCTCGTGGGTGCAGGTCTGGTTGAAAATAGCGAAGAACGGTTGGCCCTTTTTGCGCTTTTGATAGTGCGCCTTCCCGGAGGACTCATCCCAGATCTGCTGCAGGTTGTGATCGATGTTATAGTCGGTCTTGGAGTTGTTGGTGCAGTAGTAGCCGGCTTCCCGCAGAAACTCGGGATAGAATTTCAGCCACTCGGGTTTGGATGCCTGTGATCGCATGTGATGGGCGCCCAGGGAAGGGGCGTACATCCCGCAGATGATGGTGGTGCGGGCTGGTGCGCAAACCGGAGCCGTTGAGATCGCGTTCTGATAAAGCAGGGACTGTTTCGCAAAAGCGTCGAGGTTGGGAGTGCTGGCGTAATTGTCGCCGTAACATCCGAGGTGTGGTCCGTGGTCCTCGGAGGAGAGCCAGAGGATGTTGGGGCGTTGGCCAGTTGCAGCCATGAGCGTGCAGAGCCCGGAAGCCAGAAACAGGAAACTGATAGAGAGGAAACAGCTAAACATGGTGAGGGAAGGTGAGGTAGGCCTTGGCGTTTTCATAGCAGATGTTTCGAATCAGGGAATCAAGGAAGTCCCGGTCGTCCGGGATCTCGCCATTTTCAACATCGGTGGCGATCAGATTGCAAAGGAGACGGCGGAAGTACTCATGCCGGGGATAGGACAGGAAAGAGCGCGAATCGGTGAGCATTCCGATGAAGCGCGATAGGAGGCCGATGGATGCGAGGGTCTGAATCTGATCGGTCATGCCGCGCAAGGTGTCATTGTACCACCAGGCTGATCCCCACTGGATACGACCGGGGGTGGGGCCTTTCTGGAAGGATCCGCAGGCAGCGGCGAAAAGGGCGTTGTCGCGGGGATTAAGATTGTAGAGGATGGTCTTGGGGAGGGCATCCACGCGGTCGAGGAGATCCAGGAACCGAAGCAAGCGGTTTCCCTGTGGCCAGTCGCCTATTGTATCGAATCCGGAGTCCGGACCGAGCTGATCGAAGTGGCGGGAGTTGGGATTGCGGACAGGTGAGAGATGAAGCTGCATGGCCCAGCCCCGGTCAGAATTCCAGCGCCCGATCTGTTGCATGAGAAAAGAGGTGAACTGATCGACTTCGGCGGCATGAGCGGCGTGTCCCGAGCGGGCATTCTGGAATATCGAGACCGCCTCCTTCTCGGTGCAGGTTTCCGAGGGACAGTAACGCATTCCGTGATCAGAGAGGCGGCATCCGGCGGCGTGAAAGTCATCATGACGCTTGCGCAGCGCCTCGAGCAGTTCAGGGAGCGACTGGATCTCCAGGTCGCATTCCTGCCCGAGTTGATCGCAGAAGGGATTGAGAATATGGGGGCGGTCGACCATGACAGCCTTGTCTGGCCGGAAGGTGGGATAAATCCTGGTGGGAAGATCGAGAGTGGCGCAGGCCTGATGCTGCGAAAGGGAGTCGGAGGGATCATCGGTGGTCCCCACGGTATCCACGCGGAAGCGGGTGAGCAGTCCATGTGCACAGAAGTCGTCTTCGGCGAGGCGCTCGTTAGCAGCATGCCATATATTCTCCGCGGTGTCCGGGTTGAGCAGGGTATCGATGCCAAAGCAGCGGCGGAGTTCGAGATGGGTCCAATGGAAGAGCGGATTTCCGGTGGTATGAGGAACGGTTTGGGCCCAGGCCTGGAACTTTTCCCGGGGTGAGGCGGACCCGGTGATATGAGATTCGGGGATCCCATTTGCCCGCATGGCACGCCATTTGTAGTGATCCTCCCCGAGCCATAGGGCGGTGATGTTCTCCCACCGTTGATTCTCGGCGACCTCTCGTGGCGGGAGGTGGGTGTGGTAGTCGATAATCGGCTGAACTGCAGCCACATCGTGGAAGAGGCGCTCGGCGGTTCCGCTATGGAGGAGGAAGTTGTCGTCCAGAAAGGCGCGCGGCATGCAGGGACGTTAGGGGTCTCCCGAGAGGGAGGGAACCGCAATCTTCAATCGTCTCCGGGAATAGGGTCAGTTGCCTCCAGGAGGATCCGTTCGTTAATTGGAACGCTCTGCAACGAGTCGGTAGTAATATTCCTGCCCTCTGTGCTGGTCGGAGAAACTTTCCACCCGGGGATTTGGTTGCGATTCGATGG
>JAAZXD010000119.1 GCA_014240355.1 Roseibacillus sp.
GGAGGCGACTGGGTCCGAGGAGGCCGGTCCTGAACTGGTAGATTTGCCGGAAGTGGAGCGCCACTTCGCGGAGCATCATTTCGAGGACGCCTTCCAGGAGACCGACCGGGCCTGGGTAGGAGGCAATATCCGTGGTAATCTTCTGTCCCCGGGATTGCTGACTCTCCTGCGCTACACCGTGGCGGAAGAACGGCGCTATCCGGGCAAATTGACTCCCATTCTGTGTCGACAACTTTCGGGGCGTCATGTGGCAGTCTTCAAGTGGCGCCGCCAGTTGAAGGCTGGTCCCTCCCGGCCTCATCCGGTGCCGGATGAGATCGCGATTGCAGATCGCCTGATGTTGCTGCTGAGCTGGATCACGGAGAACTCCGGCAGGAAGCTGGAGCATCTCTGGGGCGATCTTCTCCCCAATGAGATCGGCGATGAGGAGAAGACGGGTTGGTATCACGACCTGCACTGGTTGCTCAACCAGGGCTACGTTCTGCTGATGGCGGACAGCACGATTCACCGGGCCAAGAGATCGGATGGTGATGAGCCGAAGCGCCCCGCCAGAAAAGTGGTAAGTGAGAAGGGCAAGAAGCCTCCGGCAAAGGGCAAAAAGAAAGTGCGAATCAAGGCCGGGCCCGCTCCCGCGGCACCGGTCGAGAAGCAGCCCCGAGCGGGGTCGGATGGACGCCTGCCGGGGCTTTATGCTCTGAGTGGCCGGAAGCTCGGCGGATCGCAGCATGAGGGCGCCGACCTCCATGCCAAGGGGTTGCGGCCACATTGTAACCGGTCCGTCGAAGATGAACCGGAGAGCGAGAGTGATCCAGAGTTGCCCATTTGACAGGACAGAAACTGCCCACCTGTCCGTCTCGTCCGCTTCGTAATTGACTAAGACGGACTGGATAGTCCACGTTTGTGATGCGTAGCGTGAGTAACCCGCTTTCACATCCCGATGGCTGGTTCGGTCCGGACAGGAGCAAGCCTGCCGGTCTCAACCTTGTGCAGGGATCTCCCACCGTCCCGTGTGAGGCGCGTCCCTTTCCCTTCTGGGGTTCATCGGTCATAGCCGTGATCACCCTTGCGCTGGTGGCAATCGGACTGCGCATCTGGATCCTGCCGGCCATCTTGGCAGCTCCGGAGTTTGATGCGCCTGTTATTGGCCTCACTCATGCGGAGTTGGAGCGGAGCAAGTCTGAGGCGACACCGACCGCGCGCCTTCTCGTCAAGAGGGCGCCTCCGGTCGCTCCCCGGGCGATGGCCCTCCTGCCAGTGCCTGCGCTGCAGGCACAGATCGTGCAGGCGCCTTCCGTGGCCCCGACTGTCGAACCCTACGATCCGACTGAGATGCTGGAGGAGTCTGAAGTGCCGTTCCCGGTTCCCGAGACCGAACCGGAGAAGAAGGTGGCCCGCTCGATCCCCAAGCCCGCTCCACTGCAGAAAATCGGGCCGAGCGACAAGACCAGATCAGCTCCCAGGGCGACCGGCTCCAAGGGCCCTTCGCGCCCTGCGAGCGTCCTGCGGCGCTACGAGCCGGGTTATCCCGAAACTGCCCGCCGGGACAAGGTGGAAGGCCGGGTGATGCTGGATGTCCAGATCAACAGCAACGGCCGGGTGGGTTCGGTCCGCGTGCTCAGTTCCTCCGGAAGCGGTGTCCTTGATTCCACCGCCATTTCCGCGGTCAAGCGCTGGTCGTTCTCTACCGCCCGAAAAGATGGCAGGCCGGTCAGCTCACAGGTGCGCGTGCCCTTCCGCTTCTCCATCAGGTAGAGGCGCTACAGTCGTGCAGCCTCGAGTTTGGAGCGCATGGTTTCCACTTCGTTGGAGAGTTCCGACCAGTCGCTGTAGGCTTTCTCGAGCTGGTCGCTTACCGACTGGAACGCGTTGCTGGTCTTGCGCAGTTCCTCCGTGTCGCCGGCCACTTCGGGTCTGGACATGTGTTCGGTGAGGGTCTTCTTCGCGGATTCGAACTCCGTGATGCTGGACTCCAGTTTTTCAAGGCGCTCTTCGAGTGGTTTGAGGACCCGGTTGCGTTGCTGCCGGGCCTCGGCCTCGCGGCGTCGTTGCTCCCTGCGGTTGACTGATCCGTCGCCTGATGTGTCCGGTCCGGGCTCAGCGTTCTGCCGGGGTTCACGCCGTTCCTCCTCGGCCACCTTGTCGAGGTAGTAGCTGAGATTGCCGTAGTAGAGCCTGGGCGGCTGCTCCTGACGGAATTCCAGGGTGCGTTCCACCACGGGATCGAGAAAGGACCGGTTGTGGGAGACGATGATGATTGTCCCGGAATAGTGGTTGAGGGCGTTTTGCAGGACTTCCTGCGACTGCATGTCAAGGTGGTTGGTAGGTTCGTCGAGGATGAGGAAGTTGGCGGGGCGCACCAGCATGCGGACGAGGGCGACACGCGAGCGCTCGCCGCCGGAGAGGACGCCCACCTCCTTGAAGACATCGTCACCACGAAAGAGGAAGCAACCGAGGAGATTGCGCACGTGAGCCATGTTCTCCCGGCTGGCGGCCTCCTCCACCGTCCGTAGAACGGTGTGCCCTGGTTCCAGTTCGTCGGCGTGGGTCTGCGAAAAGAAGGAAGGGAAGACCTTGGAGCCCAGTTCGAGGATTCCGTCAGTGGGCGGCTCCTCACCCGTGATGAGCCGACAGAAGGTCGATTTGCCCGCCCCGTTGGGTCCCACCACCGCAATTTTCTGTCCGCGTGTGATTTCGAAGTCGAAGTTCTCAAAAACGGTGAGTTCACCGTAGCGCTGGGCGCTTCCTTCGAGCTTGGCCACGCAGTGGGCACTGGGCGGGGGAGGAGGAAAGGTGAAGTTCATGGTCACCTCTTCCTCCTCCAGTTCGATGCGCTCCATCTTCTCGAGCTGCTTGATGCGGCTCTGCACCTGGGAGGCCTTGGTATTCTTGGCGCGGAAGCGGTTGATCCAGCGTTCAGTCTTTTCGATCTCGCGCTGTTGTGCCCGGTACTGTTTCTCGAGGATCTCCCTGCGCAGGGCGGATTCCCTGACAAAGAACGAATAATTGCCGGCGTACTCGGCAGCTTGTCCGCGTTCAAAGGCGATGGTGCGGGTGGTAAGCTCGTCGAGAAGGGAGCGGTCGTGCGAAATGATTGCGATAGTCCCCCGGTAGTCGCACAGGAAGCTCTCCATCCAGCGCTGGGCATCGACATCGAGGTGGTTGGTGGGCTCATCCAACAGAAGGACGTCGGGCTCCTGCAGGAAGAGCCTGGCCATCGCGATCCGCATCTGCCAGCCGCCGGAAAACTCACCACAGTCGCGCAGGAAGTCGTCCCGTTGAAAGCCCAGTCCCTCCAGGATGGACTCTATTCGCGGCTTGATGCGGGTGGGATCAAAATGCTCAAGCTTCAATTCCAGTTCTCCGATCTCCTGAAGGAGGTCGGAGTAGGACGCGGATCGCGGATCGAGGCTCTCAAGCTCATGGGAATGTTTGTCGATCTCCCGTTGCAGCCCCTTGGCTTCGGCGAAGGCGGACTCCGCTTCTTCCCAGAGCGAGTGTCCGGTCAGGTGAATGCCGTCCTGGGGCAGATAGCCGATCCGGCACTCTTTGGGTTTGGCGATCCGGCCGCCGTTCGGCTCGATCACGCCCGCGATGCACTTCATGAGGGTTGATTTGCCCGCTCCGTTCGGACCGGCGAAGGAGATGCGGTCCTCCCTGGCCAGCACGAAAGAGAGCCCGTCGAACAGGACGCGGGCTCCGACCTCGACGCGGAGTTGCTGAATGGCCAGCACGGCGCGGAGGTTGCGGAAATGTCGGCGCTGGGCAAGGATTTTGCGTGAAGCCGGGGTGAGGGAGATCGACAACTGATTCAGGGAACGGGGGTCCGCCCTCCGGTTGAGTCGCTGCTCGTCAATTCTCCAAAATTCAGTAACTTCCCGGTAAATTCGTCCCAACTCCGGTTGACGGCAGGCAGAAATGGAAATCTATTATCAACAGCACATGCCGCCCCGGGCGCTTAGAAAGAACGGAGGCCCGTCGTGGCAGTCTGGAAGAATCACTACCCCAATTATGAAGAATCACTTGAAATACCTGCTAGCCATTTCGATTTCGGGCCTGCTTCTGGCCGGTCTTGGAGCCCCGTCGGCTGCCCGGGAAATAAAGGAAGCCCCGTTGGTGGGTGGACTGGGAGATCTGCGGAAGTTGAACGAGAAGCTGGTCTCCCTTTCCCAGTCGAGTGCGGCAGCCACGGTCTCCCTGGTTTCCATCGGTGCAGGGGGAGCGGGCAGCGGAGTAATCGTGAGTCAGGAGGGCCTGATTCTGACTGCGGCCCATGTGGTGGCATCCCTCTCGGAGGAGATCATCGTAATTTTTCCGGATGGGAAGCGGGTCAAGGCAGAAAAACTCGGTGGCGATTACGACCGTGATGCGGCCATGATAAGGATAACGGACGAGGGAGACTATCCCTTCGTGAAGGTGGGTAAGAGTGAGAACCTGTTACGTAACGAATGGTGTGTGGCTCTGGGTCATCCAGGAGGATTTGATCCCATGCGGACACCGCCGGTGCGACTGGGCCGGGTTTTGAAAAACGGCCAATTCGTCACGACTGACTGCGCGGTGGTGGGAGGAGACTCGGGGGGGCCGCTCTTCGATATGAAGGGGGAAGTGATCGGGATCCACTCCAACATCGGATCCACCCTGACCGAGAACCGGCATGTGCCCATCGGCGTGTTCCTGAAGAGCTGGGACGACATGGTGGCGGGCAAGCGCAGTGGTGCCCGCTTTGCAGGCAGAGAGGAACGTATCGATCCCGATCGTCCCGTGCTTGGTATCAATCTGGCCGGGCCAGCTGAGAACGGGGGCGTGACCCTGGAGGGGGTAATGGAGAATTCTCCGGCGCAGAAAGCAGGTTTGCAGGCGGGTGATGTGGTTACCGAGATCAATGGTGATGTGGTCAACACCCCGGAGGAGCTGGTGCGGTCGGTCAGTGAATTCAAGGCCGGGGAGAAATTAACGATCTCCTATCAACGCGGGGACGGGGAGGAGGAGATCGAGATCAAGCTGGTCCGTCTTGGAGATCTTCTGGAGGCTCCTCCGGAGGGACCGGGTCGCGAACGCCGGGGACGGCGGAACCGGGAGCGCCCTCGCGAAGGCGGAGAAGCGGAACCGAAGGACGATTCCGGGGAGGAAGAGCCGAAGGCGGAAGAGAAGCCCGGCGAGGACGGGGAGAAGGCCGGGCAGGCTCGCAGGGAAGTGGAGGAACTCCTCAGGGAATCGCTGCGTAAGGGCAACCTCGATCTGGACGAAAAGCAGTTGGAGAAACTGGGGGGGATGGCTGAACTTGAGCGGGTGCTGCGGGAACTTGCCGAGTCGATTGGCCCGGAAGGACTGCGAGACATGCTGGAGCTCGAGATTCAAAGCGGTCCAGACGACTTTTTTGAGTCCACCATGAAGGCGCTTCAGCCGGTCACCGGCAAGGCCGCGAGGTCGGTTGTGGCAGTGCAGGTGGACGGGGCCCTCGGGGCACTCGGCACCGTTGTTTCAAAGAAGGGACACATTCTCACCAAGAGCACCGAGACCCTCAAGGGGAAGATTTCCCGTCCGGAAGACGGCAGGGATGTGCCCCTGAAGCTGGTGAAGCGCTTTCCGAAGCGTGACCTTGCGTTGTACCAGGGCCCGTCCAATGGATTGGAGCCGGTCCGGTGGACCGGGAAGAAGCAGAGTCCCATCGGAACGCTGCTCACCTCGCCTGATCCTGAGGGCGAACCCCTCGGAATCGGACTGATCAGCGTGCTGACCCGCGCCCTGGGCGAGGTTGGGTTCCTTGGGATTCAGGCCGGGGAGGGAGACGGAGGAGTGGTTATCGTGCGCACCGTGGAGGGGAGCCCGGCGCAGGAGGCAGGTCTCCGTCCCGATGATGTGATCACGCATGTGGATGGTCTCGCCCTCATGGATCCTTTCGCTTTCGGAAACAAGATCCGGACCTATCGGGCGGGGGATGAGGCGGAGTTCACTTACCGCCGGGGGGAGGACGAGGAAAAAATCAGGGTGAAACTGGCTGCGCGACCGGAGGAGCAAAGCACCGGTCGGTTCCGGCGCATGAACGAGATGAGCGGTCCACTTTCCACGCGGCTTTCCGGCTTTCCGCTGGCCTTGCAGCACGACATTCCGCTGGACCCGAAGCTCTGTGGAGGGCCCCTTCTTGATCTGCAGGGACGCTGCGTGGGGATCAATGTTTCGCGTGCCGGACGAGTGAAGACCCTGGCCATTCCCACCGAGGATCTCCTTGAGCTTCTCGACGGAGTGGAGGGATCGGAGGGAAAAGAGCCGGAGGAATCCGCGGTCCCGCACAAGCCTGCTCCCGCTCCTGATCCAGAGGGCAGGGAAAAAGAGCGTGCGCGCGTCCTGCGGGAACTCCGCCGGGTGGAGGAGCAGCTCCGTGAACTCGAGAAGGAGTTGGAGGAATTGCAGAAGTAGGACCGTGTCCCCCGGGGACGTATTCCCTATCCCAGCGCCGCGTTCCAGTCGTCGATCCGGGTTTTCTGGGCGGCGAAGAGGTCGTCGGTCGGGTCGTGGATGGTGACTGAGTTGATGGTGATGTCCTCGACCGGACGGTCGCCGGGACCGGTTGCGGTGGCGGCGATGGCATCGACCACCTCCTGTCCGCCGGTCACCTCCCCAAAGACGGTATGCTTTCCGTCGAGGAACTGGGTGGCCGTGTGGGTGATGAAGAACTGGCTCCCGTTGGTGTTGGGTCCCGCGTTGGCCATGGAGAGCTTGCCAGCGCTGTCGTGGCTGCGATGGGGCAGGCACTCGTTCTCGAACTGATAACCCGGGTTTCCACGCCCGGACCCCTCAGGACACCCTCCCTGAAGCATGAAACCGGAGATGACACGATGGAAGATCAGATCATCGTAGAATCCTCCCTTGGCGAGGTTGAGAAAGCTGGCACAGGTGACCGGGGTGTCACCCGCGTAGAGTGAGATGTCGAGGGCACCCTTGGAGGTGTTGAGCGTGATCTTGATGTCGTCCATGAGTCTCTTTTAAGCTGTCAGTTCCAGGATTCAAGTTTCACCGGCCTGCTTTTTACTAGCAGGCAGGCACGGAAGGGAGGCGGTCCAGGATAGCTTCCGGGCTCATTCCCGACTCCCGCAGGTGGGCGAGGGAGAGGGCATGATCGCGAGTGGCTAGCCGCTTACCGTTTTCGTCTCGGATGAGTTCGTGATGGAGATAGAGTGGTTCGGGGTATTCAAGGAGAACCTGCAGAAGGCGGTGGACGTGGGTGGAGGGCAGAAGATCCTCGCCTCTGGTGACGAGGGTAATCTCCTGCTCGGCGTCGTCCACCACCACTGCGAGGTGGTAGGAAGTGGCGATGTCCTTGCGGGCGAGGACGACGTCACCGAGTTCACCGGGGTGGACCGGCCGGGGTCCGGAGCGGAGATCGTGGAAGGTGAGATCCCCGCACAACTTCCCCGCCCGTTCGGAATCGAGGCGCCAGGCGTGGGGTTCTCCGCGGGCGATACGACCGGCCCGCTCGTCGGTGCTGAGAACGCGGCAGGTTCCGGGATAGAGTGATCCTTCCGGTCCGTGGGGCGCGGTGGCCATGCGGGTGATCTCGTCTTCGATGGTGCGTCGGGTGCAGAAGCAGGGATAAATCACCTTATGGTCGCGGAGGCGGTCAAGGGCGCGGTTGTAGTTCTCCAGCCGATCGGACTGGCGGAGTGCTGCTCCCTCCCATGTGAGGCCCAGCCACTGGAGGTCCTCTTCGATAAGCGCATAGAACTCCGTCCGGATCCGGGAGTGATCGATGTCCTCAAAACGCAGGAGGGACGATCCGCCTTTGCGATCCGCCAGCTCACGGGCTACCAGGGCGGCATAGGCGTGGCCAAGGTGCAGCCGGCCGGTGGGGCTGGGTGCAAAGCGGGTGAGCATGGGAAAAGTCTCGGGGTTCAAGTTGGAGGTTTCAAGTTGTGCTTTGTCCGGGCATAATGGTTGTGACAGGTGTGATCATGTGCAACCTGCCACGTGAACCTTCAGATTCCCCGATGAGCGCACGAACAATTGAGGTCCGGACGGGTGGCCGGGGAAGGAGGGGACATCCCGGTCTAGGGCTCCTCGCTGGCCTGATCGTCATTGCGTGGATTGTCGAACTCATTGACCAGAACATTGCTCCGGATCTAGACCTATACGGAGTAATACCGCGGACCATTGTCGGGCTGACAGGGGTCATTTTCATGCCTTGGCTGCACAGTGGCTGGGATCATCTGCTGAATAATACCGTCGCCCTGCTTGGGCTGGGGGTGATCGTGATCCTGGCGGAAGGGAGGCGGTTTGCGACCACCACCCTCATTCTCGTCCTGATCAGCGGATTCGGGACCTGGGCTATTGCTGACCTGGGCCATGCTGCCAAGGGTGTCCACATCGGGGCCAGCGGACTGATTTATGCCTACTTCGGCTACATTCTTGCCCGGGCGATCTGGGGACGGCGACTCGTCTGGGCGGTGGTCGGTATCGTGGTGGCGGTGGTTTACGGAGGAATGATCGGGGGAATTTTCCCGGAGGGAGATCACATTTCGTGGGAGGCTCATCTGGCCGGATTGCTGGGTGGGGTGTGGCTGGGACAGCGTCATGCGTAGCGGTGCCGGCGGGATCTCCTCCCTTTTCTGGAGAGAAAGAAGCGTGGGCGGCAAATCCCCCGCCGGCCATGGCGAAGAGGTCTTTTGGGTCCTATGAGAGTCCATGACGCTTAAGCTCTGAACGGCAGATCTTCGGTCTGATTCCGGACGTTTTTGGTGAATCCAGGATGAAGGAGGGATTAAAGACCCTCCCGGGAGC
>JAAZXD010000011.1 GCA_014240355.1 Roseibacillus sp.
CTTGCGCGGTCGGGGCATAACGTGCGGAATGGATGGGTGCCACCTCCGGCGGCCTGCCCCACGGAGAATCCGAACTGGAGGCCACGGGGCTGTCTGCCGCGCCCTCCACTGCCATCACGGTGCCTCGTATTGAAGACGCGCCCGTTGCCTTCGAATGCCACGAGTGGGCCACCCTTGAGATCCGCTCCAATCGCATGGTGGTGGGAACGGTGCACCACGCCCACATCCGCGACGGCCTGCTGGATCCCGAAACCCTGCACCTCGAACACAACCTCTTTCAGCCGGTGGGACGGATGGCCGCGCCGGACTGGTACTGCCGGACCACTGCCCAGCCCGAGATTGTGAGGCCCGGATAGCCCGCCCGCAACTCATGATCGCCCGGCCGTCCATTGCCCCCTAGCCTCCCTGCCAATGTCCAGAGATCGAGAAACTTTCATTGAAGTCCGGAACCTGCATCAGCGTTTTGGGAGGCACCTGGTTCTGCGGGGCGTGGACCTCAAGATCTACCGCGGGGAGACGCTCTGCATTCTCGGAGGGTCGGGCGGTGGCAAAAGCGTTCTCATCAAGCACCTGTGTGGTCTCATGCGCCCCTGGAAGGGCTCCATCCTCGTCGAAGGGGAAGACATCACCTCCCTCCCCGAACGTGAGCTGGGCGCGGTCCGGCGCAAGGTCAGCATGATGTTCCAGGGCGGGGCTCTCTTCGACTCCTTAACGGTGGCGCAAAATATAGCCTTCCCCCTGCGGGAAGCCGGCCTGCGCGATCAGAAGGAGATCGACCTCCGCGTATGCCGCGCACTGGAGATCGTGCGCATGTCCGGCCAGGAAAAGAAAATGCCTGCTGACCTCTCCGGAGGCATGCGCAAGCGGGTGGCCCTCGCCCGCGCGGTGGTGGAAATGCCCGCCTGCGTGCTCTACGATGAACCGCACGCCGGACTCGACCCCATCACCTCCGATTCAATTGATCATCTCATCAGGGATCTCGGAGTAGACCACAAGGTCGCCAACGTCGTCATCACCCACGAACTGCGCAGTGTTTTCCGGATCGCGGACCGGATCGCCTTCATGAAGGACGGGGTCATTTACTGGAAGGGAACTGCCGACGAACTGGCCGCATCCAAGGACCCGGAACTGGTCAATTTCGTGCAGGGACGGTCGGAAAACCGGGACGGATGGGATCAGGACACTCCCCGTATTGACACCAGCGGGTAGCGGGAGGAGCATGTGGTATGGCCACTACGCCCAAACGCATTGAAACCCTCGTGGGGTTCTTCCTCTTCGTGGGGTTGGCTCTGCTGGGTGTTCTCATCATGCAGTTCGGCCGCTTTGCTGACCGTTTCCACGGGGTTTACTCCGTCACTGTTTCGTTCAGTGACGCCTCGGGATTGATCAAGGGCAGCCAGGTTCGCTTGGCCGGCGCGATGGTGGGTCAGGTGGTGAAAGAGCCCGGGCTCACCCCCGAGGGAGGAATCGAGGTCGAGCTGGTCATCCGGAAAGACACCCCCAAGATCGACAGGAACTCCATTTTTCAGATCGGCTCCCTCAGCATACTCGGCGACAAGGCAATCATGATCACCCCGCCGGGCACATCGGACGAAAAGGCGGGCGAATACATCAAGGACGGCGACTTCGTCCAGGGGGCGGAAGCCGGGGGATTGGAAGCCCTGCAAACCGATGCTGAACAAATTGCCTCCGATGCCGCGACCCTCATCTCGCGCGGGAAGACGACGCTCTCCAAGGTTGACGGCGCTCTGGATGATCTCCGTCTGGTTTCCGGCCAGCTTGCCGAAAGTCTCGAGCGTATCAACACCGGCCTGATCACGGATGAAAACATGGCCAAATTCACCAACACTCTCGACAGCCTAGACGGAGCCGCCGGCAACATCAAGGAGGCCAGCCTGGACATCAAACCGCTCCTCGCTGACGCCCAGGAAGCCATCCGGAACTTCGATCAGGCTGCCAAGGCGGCAGAGGGAACTTTTACCCAGGCGTCTTCCGAGATCAGCAAGCTCGGGCCAGCTCTGCAAAAGGTGCCCCGCACTGTCGAGTCCATCTCGGAAGTAGCGGACGAGGCCAGGGGCGCCCTCAAGAGCGTCAAGGGCAGTGAAGGCCTCCTCGGTTCCCTCGCTTATGACCGCGACATGAAGGGCGATGCGAAGACCTTCATGCGCAACCTCCGTCACTATGGCATCCTGCGCTACAAGGATGCCGAGACCACGGAAGAACGCGATCCGCGCAACCGCTTTCGCGGGCGGCGGAGGTAGCGTTGCGAGGCGGCCACGGCTCCCGGCGCGGCCTATGGACAAGACTGTCGGTGGCAGGCCGGATCGCTTTGCCCCGGCCCGAGAGCGAGCCGGATTCCTTCGGCCTTCTGCAGGGTTTCCTCGTATTCCATCTCCGGATCGGAGTCGGCCACAATTCCCGCGCCCACCCCGTAGGTCAGCCGCAGGCCCTCCCGATCAAGGGTCCGAATCGCGATGTTGAACTGGCTCTCCCCGTTGAATCCGAGATAGCCGATTGCCCCGGTGTAGAGCCCACGCGGGACCGTCTCCAACTCTGCAATCACTTCCATGGCCCGCTTCTTGGGTGCGCCCGTGATGCTTCCTCCCGGGAAGCAGGCCTGCAGGACATCGAGCTGATCCGCATCTTCCCGGAGCTGGCCAGTCACGGTGGAGGCCAGATGATGCACCTGCTCAAGGCGTTCATGCTTGAGCATCTCGGTCACCTTGACGCTCCCGAATTCGCACACCCGGCCCAGGTCGTTGCGTTCCAGGTCCGTGATCATGACCAGTTCCGCAATCTCCTTCTCCGAGGTCTGCAGCTCATAGGCTGACCGGCTGTCCAATTCCGGATCTGCAAAGCGCGGCCGCGTGCCCTTGATGGGGCGGGTCTCTATCGAGCGGCCGTGCATGCGCAGGAACGTCTCCGGCGAAGAGGAAAGAATCTCGCGCTGGCCATGCTGCAAATAGGCTGCCATTGGTGCTGGCGAGACGGAGCGTAACCGATCATAGAGCGCAAACAGCGGCGATCGCGAGGAGAGGGTGGCGTGGAATTGCTGGGAGAGGTTCACCTGGTAGATGTCCCCACTCGCAATATAGCCCTGCGCAGCCCGGACCCGCGCCACAAACTCCTCCCGGGTAAAGTTGCTTGCCCATTCCGCGGAGATTTCTCCTGCTGGTGGCGGAGTGGGCTGGAGATCGTCGCGAAGCGAACCGACCTCGAACCATTGCCCGGCAGCATGGCTGAAAACGAGAAGATCGTCGTAAATCCCGAAGCGAAATTCGCCTTCATAAGTGATCCACCCGCACGCTGCTCCAAGGGGAAATCCGCAGTCGGGACGATTCACCTCGCGCGCGCGAAGTTCCTCCCGCAACTCACCGAGATCGTCGGTCGTGCCCACGAGTTCCCGGGCTGGCCGCGCCGCAATAATGGAAAGCGCCTGATGACAGGCATGATTACCCGCACTGTCGAAGAAGGCCAGACCGGGCAAATGGCGCAGTGCGGCAGCGACCTCGGCAGGGCCGAGGGCAAGATCGACGGGCCGGAATCCCGGTACTGGGCGAAGACTGCGCGGCAAGACGCAGGAGTGATACTGTGGATTGCGGCCCCTTGCAAACTCCCCCCGTGATGAGGTGTTCGTTTCCCCTCAACGGACACCCGAACCCCTTAAAACAGGGGAATTGCGGCTACAAACCTCCAGAAGGGCGCCATTGACGCCCCTCAGCTCCCCCGCTAGGTTCCCGGTCCCGTGTCGTCCCATGCCCCTCTATCCAAGGTCCGGCTCGGCACCTTTCGCGCAGCCTGCTGGATGCTCGCCCTGGTGGCGTTCGTCGAACTGGTTGCAGTTGGTGTCGCCCTGGCCCTGCGCACCACTCCCGGAAATTCTCCCGTGGTGGTGGAGCGCGTTGTCACGGAATACGTGCCCATGCCCCTGTCCGCAGGGGAACCCGAGACAACTGTTCCTGTTCCGGTGCCCCCGCCGACACCCTCTCTCCCCGTCCCTAAGGCCTTCACCAATGCAGAGGAACTGCTGAGCCGCCCGGTGGGCCGCCTGGGAACAACCCCTGCTCTCAAGGCTCCCTTTATCGACGATCCCGAAGTTGAACGCCTGGTCCAGGAAGCGCGCGAAGCGCGGGTGAAGGATGATATCGGTGCGGCGGTCCTCAAATTGGAAGCCGCCGAGGAAAAGGCCCCCGCCGAGCCAAATGTCCTCTATCAGTTCGCCGAGGTCTTCGGAGCGGTGGGCCAATACGAGAAAGCTGCCGACTATTACCAGAAGGTCTTCAACCTCGGGCCCGTCAAGGCTGGGGCGCTCTACGAACTGGCCTCCCACAAGTTGAGCGTTGGCTTTGAGCAGGCCCAGAAAATGGAAGGGAAGATGACCCTTGGACGAATCCGCCGCTTTAATGATACGGGCGGCGGCGGCGAACGCATTGTTCTCAGGATTCCCGTCCTTGCGGCATCGAACCAGGAAATCGACAGCAACAAGCTCTCTATCGAGGTCACCTTCTACGACAAGCGCAACGGCAAGATCCACCAGGCGACCTCCGACAGTGAACTCAGCCACAAGTGGCTCACCACGCCGCTCAACTGGAACGACACTGGCGAAGAGCTCCTGCAGTATACCTACGTTATCCCGCCCGGTGACAATCGTGACAATCACCTCCTTGGAGAGCGCAGGCACTTCGGCCAGGTCGTCGAACTGCGCTATCATGGGGAGTTACTCGACCATCAGGCCTGGCCCCGCACCCTCGCAAAACAGCACAATGCGCAGGAAGTCCGCCCGCTCTTCATTCCGCCTGAGTTTCTCCCCGAGAAACTCAACGAAGCTAATCCGCTCCTCCCTCCCCTGCCCCGCTAAAAGGCCCGTGAGGAGGCCTTGTCTCCTTAATTCCCTCCCGGATCCCCCTGCACTGGTTGCTTGCGAACCCGGCACCCCGAATCTAAATACCCGCCAAACATGTCCGAAGCGGAACAACAATGGTACTTCATCAGCGTGGTCAACCAGGAGCAATACGGCCCCTACACTGCTGACCAGCTGGAGGGATTCGTTACCAGCGGATCGATCACGAGAGAAACCATGATATGGACTGAGATCCTGGAGGACCAATGGATCCAGGCCGCCAACGTGGAAGGGCTCTTTCCAGTCGAGGCCACACCGGTTGCGCCACCCGCGGCCGTTCACCCGGTCCAGCAGGTCCAACCGGTCCAACCGGTCCAACCGGTCCAACCGATTCAGCAGGTCCAACCGATCCAACCGGTCCAACCGGTCCAGCAGGTCCAACCAGCCCGTCCTCAGCTTCTCACCGGCCTCGCGGCACAAACTGCGCATCCGTTGGGAACTGCTCCGGTGCAGTCTCCCCAGTTACAATCACAACCGCTGCAGGCCCAGCCCCTCCAGGCCGCCCCAGTCCAGGCTACCGCCGCACCTGCGCCCCGAACCGCCGCCCCTCTCCAACCAGCCGCCGCACCTGCTCCCCAGCAGCGGGCGGCCCCTGGAATGATCCCCTCTACCATGGCGGGCACAACCCCGCAGGCTCTTCCGGCCGGCGGCGTCGCCCAGACCGCTACTCCGGCCGCCACTCCCGGACACATCGTTCCTCCCGGGGAACTCTTCCCCCCTCCCGTGCCCACCAAGGCCAGCCTCGGACTTTTGCTGGCCCCCTTGATCAGCGTCCCTGTGCTGGCCGTGCTGGCCCTGCTTTTCAAGAATGTGTTTCTCCTCTTCCCGGCCTCCGCGTTGCTGATTTGGGCTTCGGTGCTGATCTACATCTACCTCTATCGCGCGTGGCGCCTTCTTCAGCCCGGAAACGTCCGAACCACACCGGGCAAGGCGATCGGCTTCTTGTTCATTCCCGGCTTCGGCTTTTATTGGGTTTTTGTCCTCTTTGTCGGGCTGGCCAATGACTGGAACCGGGTGATGGCAGCCCATTCCAATCTGCAGCAAGGGCCCAAGCTGAACAGCGGGCTGGCCCTCGCCTTTTGCATAGGAAGTTTCTTCGGGATTGGCGCCTTCCTGATTTTCCCCCTCATGGCGGACATCTGCAAGGGGATCACCTGGATGGGCCGCCTGCACATGATGCCCAAGGGCGGCGGGCCCGGGGGAACTACGCCTCAGGCTGGGAACGCCCTCCGGCTCTATTAGGGGTGCTTCACGCCGGGGGCCATCTCGATGATTACCTCCCCGTCATCCCCGGCCGGCCCGCAGTTCATGGCCTCGCGGGGCCCTCTTGCAACCTGTAATGTCCCGTGAGCGGATAAGTGAAAAGCAGGTCCTCCTCCCGTGTTCCACGTCCGATGTTGTGGATCACCAGGGGAGCCCCCCCGGAACTCCGGCGGTCACTCACAATCATGATGTGGGGCAGATTCGGCGGCACGGTGCAGGTCACCAGGTCGCCAGGGTGATAATCCGCCGCCTTTTGCGTCACCGGTATGGCATAGCCCTTGCGCTCGAAATAGGTCATTAGATTGGGCACACGGCGATGGTCAATGTTGCGGTCTGTCCTGCGCAAACCCCAGATCTTTGGATATTTTGCAAAGTTGGACTTCATGTCCTCGTGCACCAGTTTCTGCAGGTCCATCTTCTTCCCCTCGCGCAGCGCGCGAATCACCACGTCACTGCACACACCCTTCTCGCTGGGAACATCTCCGCCCGGATAATCCAGGGCCACGTAGGCCGGGTCGTAGCTCACTGTCACGCCAATCTGGGAACGCGCCGCCTCCACAATTGAATTGATGGCCCCGCTCTTGCCGCCCGCTCCATTCGCCTGGCCCTCTCCACAGGAAAGGACCCCCGGGAGTTGGAGGATCAGGACGACCCCGGCGAGTTTTCCGGGACTTAAGGGGATGTTTTTCACCAGCATGAGCATTGTCGTGACCCAACGTTGTCGCACTGCAACGTGAGCTGCAACCCCGGAGCCGGCGCCCTAGAAATGGTGAATCGCACCAATCGTTACTCCCTTTTCCAGCTCGCTGTTGTCATTGAGGGGGAAACGGTATGCCATTCGCAGGTCCAAGCCCTCAATGACGCCCAGAGACAATCCTACCAAACCCTCGAGCTCATAAACTCCCTCCTCGGCGGGATCTCCCTCAACCACTGCGGCGCCGCTCAATTCTGCCATCATGGTCAGGATCCCTCCGTGACGTTCATGCCTATGGCCATGGTCATCTTCCCCGTGTGCCTCATCCCAGACCCGCAGGGACTTGGCGACGCCGAGCGCAAAGAAAAACTCTTTCTCCCCCGAGTCGGGCGCGAATTCGAACCCCGCTTGACCGGAAAAGGTCCACCAGTTGCCAAGATCACACCACGTGTTAATGAAAGGTGCAAAGTGCCAGTGCTCCCCCGCCCCGACACTTCTGTTTCCAGTTGGCGCCACCATTTCGAGGTTCGCAGCAACCACCCAGGGGCCCCGGTCTGCGATAACAACCCGGGGGACAACGGCAAGGTCTCCAAGTCCCCTCGACTCGCTCCCGGTATCGGGATCACTGATGATGTAGGGCTGCTCAATGATAAAGCCGATCCGGTTGCTGAGGGCCCATTCCAGTTCCAGTTCAAATTCATGCTCCGATTCCTCCGCAAAGGTCAGACCGGAATAATCCACGATGAGATCCCGGCAGAGAAACGCTGGCTCAAGGTCGAAATGGTGCTCCAGCGGGGTCCCCTCGCGAAAGTGGGCGTGTTCCCAGGGATCAAACCAGTGGCCTGAGGACCCGGCCCCATCGGAGGTCAGGTGCGCGTGCCCCTCCTCCTCCCCGGCAAAGGAGATGGTGGCAAGCGCTGCGATGACAAGGGCGTATTGGGATAGGTGAATCCTCATAACGGAATCTCGGGTAGCATCCCCCCCCGGAATTGCAAGTAATTCGCATTAATAACGCAAGTAATTTGCAATTGCGTCTTTGGGCTGACTCCTTGCAGAGGACCTGGAACTCTCCCTGCTATCCTGGATTCTGCTCTTGTAGAAACGGCTCCAGGAGATTGCGCACATGTCTCATGGCGGGGACCTCCAGATAGGCCTTGGCCAGCCCCACAAGGTCCTCGCAGCCCAGTTCATGGAGCGCGCGCAGCATGGCGTAGACGTGATAGGCATCCCCGTCTTCCACGGCTCTGGGCTCCGGCAGGGATTTGGTAATGAGTGGAACAGAGTCCTGATAGGAAAAGCGCGCCATGGCCCCGGCCACTTCGGCGCGAACCCGCAGTTCGCGATCCAGATAGGGAAGAAGCTGCTGGGCCACGGTAGCATCCCCGATCCGCCCCAGCGCCTCGATCAAGCGCACCGGGTGAACGGAGCCCGGCTCCTGAAGCAGCGCCACGAGGTGCGGGACCGCTGGCTTGGCGGCGGAGCCGAGGTCGTAAAGAATGAGCACCGCATCATCGAGACGATCCCCCGGGATCGCGTTCTCCAGGAGCACCACCAGTTCCGCCACCGCCTGTTCCCCGAGCTTGGGCAATACCCGCCGCACGCGGCTTCGGTAGGTCCCCTCCGCCCCCTCGGGGGAGGTGCGTTCCAGCAGATAGGAGCAGAACACGATCGCCTTCTCCTGGGGATGCGGGATTTTCTGGGCCCGCTCCCACTCCTCGCGATCGGCGAGCCCATTGCCAACCGCCAGGCGCAGGGCCTCCTCGGTCTGGTGTTCCCGGGAGGGCAGGAGGATATGGGGGCCTGGATTATTCCTTTGCTCGTAACGATAGCATTTCCCTTGTTCGATCCAGATCAATCCCGAGCTTCCCTGCTCTGTGGCAGCCATTGGGCGCCATCCATCACTTTTCTCCTCCAGAAAGCACAGCAGACGCTGCGACTTGAGTCTCCTCCCCTGCTCCCGGTCCGCACCATCCGGCCGGGTTCCGATCATTCTGTCGTGCTTGTCCAGTCCGACGATGTTGATGACGCTCCCGGCCGTTCGCCCGCCGGGGGGCGATAGAATCCATTCCCGAACCGCGACCCGGTTCGCTCCTACCCGTTCCCCCACTACGATGGCATCGGCCTCCGCGCACATCTGGTGTGGCGACCATGTGGGCAGGAGTTCGGCCCACCCGGAAATCGCGCTCAGGACCAGACAGGACAGGATGCGGATCATGAGGCCAGATTGAATGAAGAAGAGATTTCCTCGTACTCATCCCGTGGTTCCAAGGAAAAAGGAGGGAATGCCAGCAGCATTTCCCCCCGGGATTGGTCGGTACCCCCGAACCAATCCATCATCTCTCCACAAGGGACAGGGCTCTGTTTCCCCCTCAAACCAGCATGAGAGCGGGCTTCTCGATGAGTTTCCTGACCTGGGCCAGGAACTCGGCTCCAACCGCCCCGTCCACCACCCGGTGGTCGCATGAGAGCCCGAGATCAAGACGCAGCCCGGGCACGATTTCGCCACCAGCCACCACGGGCTTCTCCACGATGCTGCCCACTGAGATAATGGCCGCCTGGGGTGGATTGATGATGGCGTCAAAAGCCTCGACCCCATAAGCTCCCAAGTTGGAAACGGTGATTGTCCCGCCGTCGAATTCGTTCGGCAGAAGCCTCCCCTCCCGAGCCCGAGCCGCAAAATCCTTTACTTCGCGCGAAATCTGCAGAAGCGACTTGGTCGTAGCGTTCCTTACCACCGGCGTAACCAAGCCATCCTCCACTGCCACCGCCACGGCTACCCCGATCTCCCCGAACTGTAGAATGTGATCGCCCTGGAAGGTGGCATTCACACTGGGAACAGCCTGGAGTGCACCAATGACGGCCTTGAGGATCAGGTCATTCACCGTGTACTTGTTTCCGTGCGAGGCCTCTGCCTGAAGGTTCACCTGCCGTCGGATTTCCATCAGGGGGGCGGCATCTGCTTCGGTGTGCAGGTAGAAGTGCGGGATGGTGGTTTTGGAGGCAAGGAGCCGTTCCGCGGTGATGCGCCGAAGACTGGAGAGCTCAATTCGTTGATCCCCTGCTTCGAGGGAAAGAGCCGGCTCCGGGGTTGCCACAGGAGTTGATACGGCGACACGGCCCGACTCCGTCGTGGATTCAATAGTATCAGCTTTGCCCATGGCTGCTACCACATCCTTCCTGACAATCCGGCCCCCGGGACCTGAGCCCGTTAGGCCAGCCAGATCCACTCCGTTGGTTTGCGCCATCTTGCGGGCAAGAGGGGAGGCCTTGATGCGCCTTGAAGTGGTTGGTCGTGCAACCGGCGACGAAGGGGGTTCCGTGGCAGGTTCCGTGGCAGGTTCCACGGTGGGCTCCGGCGCGAGTTCGGGACCCTTCGCTTCGAGCGCGACCGGCTCAAGGTGCGCGGGAGGGTCCGAGGCCATCTCAGGCACAGGCGCCTCCGTCGAGGGTTCTTCTTCCGGTGCCGCGTCCGCTTCCCCCTCATCCCGCAGGATGGCAAGGGTGGCGCCGACTGCGGCCTTGCCCCCCTCCTCAATCAGAATTTCGGAAAGAGTCCCCTCGTCGAACGCTTCCATCGCCATGGTGGCCTTGTCCGTTTCGATCTCTGCGATCTCATCCCCGATCTCCACCTCATCGCCGAGGTTCTTGAGCCAGCGCACCACCGTGCCTTCGGTCATGGTGTCCGAGAGCTTGGGCATTTCGATATGCGTTGCCATGGGTCGAAGGGTGCGCCGGAAGTTGGGGCCAAAGGCCCGTTCCGGTCAATACCGTGACATCAGAGTTTTTCAAGATCAACGCAAGGCTTTTGGCGCCGCCCGGAGAGCTGCCCGCCGCCCCACCAAAAGCAACAGGCTCTCCAGGGAAGGAGAGCCCGCGGAAAATCAGTTCCGATTGAGCTCCTAGTTCTCTTCGGGAGCAAGCTCCTTCATCGTCGGGATGAGCCCGATGTGGGGCTCCCCGCTGCCTCCCTGCGTGGTCGCACGGCGTAACACCTGATTGCTCACGATCCCGCAACACTCCGAATCAGCGCAGTACCATGATCCGCAGGAACTGCATCTGACCGCCTTGCGCACGGTTTTAACAACGGGCCGGCGCACCTTGACAGTGCCTCCTTTTCCGTCCTTGGACCCGGGATCGGCAAATACTTCTTCTTCAATCCACTCAACCTCCTCTATTTCCACATACTTTTTCGAGCACCCGTTGCAGCTGAGACCGCATGAGGAGAAGATCAGGGGCAAAAATAGAATCGCCGGGATGAACGCCAGTTTTTTCATAGACCGAGGAATGCTAGATTTGCACGACCACGATGCAACTAGAATTTCCAATCCCTTGTCCAGCTCTCCGGCGGGACGTTTATTATTGGGAAAATTGAAGGGCCGCTCCTCTTTCCCTCATAATAGGGCCTTCGGGCATGTTGGTGGTCCGGTCAGGCGATTGTGAGCACCTGTTCGACCACCCGGCGGGCATTTGGAAGCTGCTCGTCTTCGATATGCGGCGAGTAGATGGACGGGGCGTCGATACTGCACACGCGTTTCACCGGAGCATCCAGATGATCAAAGGCGTGCTCCTGGATCAGAGCCGCGATCTGGGAGGACACGCCATTGAACGGCTTCGACTCATCCACTAGAACGGCACGGCTGGTCTTGATCACGGAGTTGATTATGGCCTCCTGGTCGAGCGGACGAATGGAGCGCAGGTCGACGACTTCTGCCGAAATGCTGTGATCACTAGCGAGAGTCCCGGCCGCCTCCAGGGCGTGCAACACCGAGCGGCCATGAGCGATGAGAGTGATATCGGAACCTTCTCGTTTGATGTCGGCCCGACCCAGGGGGACGAGATGCTCCCCCTCCGCAGGGTCAGGAACCGGACCACGGGTGCCATAGAGCTTGGTATTCTCCATGACGAAGACCGGATCGTTGTCGCGAATAGCTGCCTTCATGAGCCCCTTGGCATCGGCCGGGGTGGCTGGAGCACATACCTTGAGCCCTGGAAAGGCTGCAAAAAGTCCCTCGGGACAATGGGAGTGGGTGGCGCCCACGCTGGTGCCGCCATTGGCCGGACCGCGTACGACGATGGGAACATTTATCAACCCTCCCGCCATGTAGCGTATGCAGCCGGCGTTGTTCACGAGTTGATCAAAGGCCACCGAATGAAAGGACCAGAACATAAGCTCCATCACGGGACGTATCCCCAGCATCGAGGCCCCCACGCCCATTCCGATGAAGCCCGCCTCCGAAATCGGCGTATCGACCACCCGCTTGTTTCCCCATTTATCCCACAGCCCCTCGGTCACCTTGTAGGCCCCGTTGTACTGGGCCACTTCTTCGCCCATGATCACAACGTTTTCATCGCGGGCGAGCTCTTCATCGAGAGCTTCGCACAGAGCATGGCGATAAAGTAGTTCTCTCATTATTGACGGCTCCCTTAATCGTTGAAGAAGTGACGCCCGGTATTCCCGGCTTCCGAATTCTCGTCCACCTCGCAATAAACGTCCTGGAGGATGGCTTCCACAGTCGGCGCCGGTGAGTTTTCGGCAAATTTGATGGCAGCCGCAGTCTCGCGGGTGGCCTCCTTTTCATGGGCCTTGGCGTCCTCTGCGGTCATGACGCCTTCTTCGATCAGGCGGCGCTTCCAGAGGCGAATAGGGTCATGATAAGTCTTGTAGCGCTCGATCTCTTCTGGTGTGCGGTACTTGTCCGTATTCGCATCTGCTACCGAGTGACCATAATAGCGGTAGGTCTGGATCTCCAGAAGGCTTGGCTGGTGCTCCTTGCGGGCTCGTTCCATCGCGATATGAGTCTTGGCACGAACCTCGTAAAGGTCCTCCCCGTTGATCAGATCCCAAGCCATGTTGTAGGCCTCCCCCCGCTGGGCCAGGCAGTCGCGATAGGCGCTCGAGCGCATCTGGGAGGTCCCCATCGAATACCCGTTGTTCTCGATAATGTAGACCACTGGAATCTCAAAGAGGGAGGCCAGATTAAGCGCCTCGTGGAAGGCGCCCTGGTTGATGGCGCCATCGCCCAGAAAGCAGAGAGCACACCCCGGAAGACCCTTGTATTTTAACCCGTAACCCAGACCGAGGCCGAGGGGGGTTTGCCCTGCCACAATGCCGTGGCCGCCCCAGAAATTCTTGTCAGGAGCAAAGAAGTGCATCGATCCCCCCTTTCCCTTTGAACACCCGGTGGCCTTGCCAAAAAGCTCTGCCATGCATTCTTCCATGCTCATGCCAACAGCAAGGGCGTGCCCGTGATCGCGATAAGCGGTGATTATATGATCGTGGTCCCCCGTCAGGGATACGGCCCCTACTGCCACCGATTCCTGCCCGATATACAGGTGGAGAAATCCCCCCATTCTGTTCTTCTGGTACTGCCCGAGGGCGAGGTGCTCAAAGCGACGAATCCGCACCATGGAGCGGTAAAATTCGATCTTGTCCTGGGCGGTCAGACTGCGATTGACTGGCGAACTGGAAAAATCCATCACCGCAAAAGGGCGCTCGGCGGGGGGTTCCTGCATGATGAAGACTTCTGGGCGTGAATACCCGGTGGACTCACAACGGGCAAGAGTTAAGGTCTGGGGAAGGGGCCTTCCCTATCTCAGCGCCGCGCGCGAATCCCAGAAAGTGCGGTGACTCCGTCCGGGACAAGCCCCCACTTCCGCTGGCCAAGGAGGAAAAGCCCGCTGAATAGTGCGCTGGCGGCGATCGAGCTCCTCAGGAAAACCCAGGCCGGAGGAATCGGGCCTGGCACTCCGACTGTCTGCGCCTGCACGAAGCCAGCCCACGTCTTGGAGTATTGCGGGAGAAGAAGCCAAGATCCGGTGTTGGTCACCGCGTAAAAGAGGATCGCCGCTCCAATTGAGCCGCCCATCATCGCCAGCCAGTTTCTCCTGCGGAGAGAGTATCCCGCTCCGGCCGCTACCGCAAAGCCACCGAATGCGATTGCGATGTGGAAATCCCAGCCATAACCCTGGGTGAGATTGGTCAGGGGATAGGAAAGCAACCAGGCGACGAGGGGGACCCAGAGCCAGCGAACTCCGACCCGCGCTGCCACGCAGAAGAATACGGCAGGTAAGGGACTGAACCCGGGAAGCACTTCCTGCCATCTCGCCCCAACAAGGCTGAAGGCCACAAGAAGGGCAACCAGGAGAAAGGGTGCTAGCGTCCGGTTCACGATCCTCTGCTACACCCAAATACGTTTTCGTGCACGAAAAAATCCGTCGCTCGTATCAGGGAGGTCAAATCTTGCCAGGATTCGGTCGGCGGATGTTTGACGAAGGACTTCGAACTTTAGACAATGCGGTGCGCTCATGGGCTTCCAGATGGTTTGGGAACGTGGCCGTGGGAGGGAGGGGATGATTGGATGAAGTGAAGAAGTAGGGTCTTAAAATCACTCCTTAATTCTTCTTCTTATAGTCGAGAATAAGTCGGCAGTTTATGCGTTCCCCCCTTTTTTTAACGATGTTCCACGCTGCGAAAAGGAAGCGAACAAAGGTGTGCCGCAAGCTCGTCTTGATCAGAAATTGTTGGTTGTTCCGGAAATGATCAGGCCATTCGCATCTTTCCCGCAGGTTTTTAGCATGTTCTCCACGGTCCTTGCGAGGAGGGTGTGTGAGCGCTAGAGCTTGTCTGTGAACGACAGCGAATACATGCGCCGGGCACTGCATTTGGCAGAGTTTGGGGTGGGACTAACCAGTCCGAATCCGCCGGTTGGAGCGGTGATTGTAAAAGACGGGGAGGAAGTGGGCGTTGGCTGGCATCGAGCGGCCGGGCAGCCGCACGCCGAGGTGGAGGCTCTTAAGGATGCCGTGAGCCGTCACGGCATGGATGCGGCCCGGGGTGCAACGGTCTATGTTACCCTTGAGCCATGTTGCACCCAGGGCCGGACTGGGCCCTGCACCACGGCCCTTGTCCAAGCGGGTGTCAAACGGATTGTCATTGGCGCAAGTGATCCCAATCCAGCCCATGGGGGAAAAGCGGCAGGGATTTTGACCGAGTCGGGAATTGAGGTGGTGGAAGGCATAGAGGAGGCAGGTTGCGAAGAACTGATTCGGGCATTTGCCAAAGTTCAACGGACTGGATTGCCGTGGGTCATCATCAAGAGCGCGCTGAGTCTGGACGGCAGAATAACGAGAATGAAGGGTGAGGGGCAGTGGCTCAGTGGACCTGGCTCACGGGCGGAAGTGCAGGAACTTAGAGGAGAAGTAGATGCGATTCTAAGTAGTGGCCAAACCGTTCGGGCCGATAATCCCCGGTTTACCTTGCGGGGCGAAGATGAGAAGGAAGGCCAGATCCAGCCGTGGCGAGTTATCTTGACATCAAGCAAATTAGAGCTGCCTCGCGGAGCGGAGATTTTTACCGACGCCTATGCGGATCGAACCCTTGTTTACAAGGGGCAACGCATCGAGTGCATCCTCCGTGAACTCGTTTCCGATTACGGTGTTGTCAGTCTGCTGGTCGAGGCGGGCGGTCGCTTGGTGGGCCGCCTGCTTGATGAAGGCTGGGCCGACGAGGTCGTTTTTTATCTCGCGCCCCTTCTGACTGGAGGGTTGGTCCCGGCGAGCGGGGGCGAAGGGGTGGCCGATTTCAAAAAACGGGTTCGCCTGGACCACCTGCGGTTCAAGCGGATTGAGAATGATGTGCGCCTGCGTGCGGTCCTTGCGGGAACCAGTGGCGAATTAGAGGGTTAGGACAGGCGAAAGGCTCCGGCGTGCACTGCTACTATAACCATAGTATTAACTGGCGTTAGGCAGGCATCGCAGGACCATCCGGCAGATTGCACCGGAACAAGAAGAAGATGCTGTCGTGCAGGGCCCGAGGGGAGTTGTCCCCAATCGGGGGAGGAGAATGATGTTACTCGCTAGGAGGAGCGGAGCGGTCGCGCTTCTCAAGCCAAATCGAAAGAACCGCGATATCGGCCGGAGTGATACCACTGATACGCGCGGCCTGGCCGAGGGTCTGTGGACGAATTTCGCCGAGGCGCTGCTGCGCTTCGCGCTTCAGGCCTGTAAGAGACTGGTAATCAGCATCATGGGGCAGTGGACGGGCTTCCTGGCGGGCCATGCGGTCGATCTGCTGGCGCTGGCGCAGGATGTGCCCTTCGTATTTGAAGTCGGTTTCAATGAGGGGCCAGAGTTCCATGGGGAACCGCTGCTGGAGCGAGGCAGGAAGATCCTGCCAGCGATTGTTCTCACGTCGGAACCAGTGATCGAGTTTGAGACCGTCGTGCGTGGTTTCGCGCACGAAACGCGCGGCCTCCCCGAGGATTTTGAGTTTTGCCTCCGTTTGCTCGTTGCGCTGGTCACAGGATAATCCGAAGGTTTGAGCAAGGGGACTGAGGCGCTGATCGGCATTGTCCTGGCGGAGGAGAAGGCGGTATTCAGCGCGACTGGTGAAGATGCGATAGGGCTCGGTGCAGCCCTTGGTGACGAGATCGTCGATCATGACGCCAAGGTAGGCTTGGTCACGGGAGAGGATGAGGGGCTTGTTGCCGAGAATCTTGAGGGCGGCGTTGGCACCGGCGAGGAGGCCCTGGCCGGCGGCCTCTTCATAGCCCGAGGTACCATTGATTTGTCCGGCAAAGTAGAGGCCCTCAACGCGCTTTGTTTCAAGGGAGGGGGTTAGTTGAGTGGGCGGGCAATAGTCGTATTCCACCGCGTAGCCTGGGCGAAGAATCTCGGCCCGCTCCAACCCAGCGATGGAGCGGATAAAAGACAGCTGGGTTTGGTAAGGGAGAGAGGTCGACACCCCGTTAACATAGTATTCTCTGGTGTGACGACCCTCCGGCTCAAGAAAGATCTGATGCCTTTCCTTGTCAGGGAACTTGACGACCTTGTCTTCGATGGATGGGCAGTAACGGGGCCCAATTCCTTCGATTGCACCTGAAAAGAGGGGGCTCTTGTCAAGGTTTTCGCGAATTTTAAGGTGGGTGTCGGGGTTGGTCCAGGTGATCCAGCAGGGAAGCTGTTCCACGTGGAACCCTTCACTATTCCAAGAATTCAAGGTGAAGAGGTCGTCGGGCTGCTTTGAGATCGTATGAGCCAGGTAACTGAAAAGGGGCGGGGGCGAATCGCCGTCCTGGCGTTCACACTTGGCAAGATCAAGAGAGCGGCCATTGAGTCGGCAGGGGGTCCCTGTCTTAAAACGTTCCAGTTCGAAACCCAGATCCCGGAGGGAGTCGCTGATCGTGGTAATAGCATCGCCCATGCGGCCACCCTGCTGGTTCTGTTGGCCGATGTGCATGAGCCCCCGCATGAAGGTTCCGGCACTTAATACGACTGCGCGGCTCCTGAGCTCAAGATCCAGATTGGTTTGGACCCCCTGGGCCGCGGATTGGGAAACGAGGAGGCGCAGCGCGTTGCCCTGGTGGATGTCAATCCCGGGGGCGGACTCCAGAAGGTGTTTCATGCGGAGTTGATAAGCCTTCTTATCGCATTGGGCGCGGGGGGCTCTGACGCTGGGGCCTTTCCGGGCATTGAGAAGGCGCCATTGGATGGCGGTGGCGTCTGTGTTGAGGCCCATGACGCCCCCCAAGGCGTCAATTTCGCGGACCATATGCCCCTTCCCGAGGCCCCCAATCGCGGGGTTACAGCTCATCTGGCCGATCGTATCGAGGTTCTGGGTCAGAACCGCAACCTGGCAGCCCAGACGAGCAGCGGCGAATGCGGCTTCCAAGCCAGCGTGGCCTGCGCCGATGACCAGAACATCGTATTCTTTGGGATAGCGGAACATGGAGACCTCTGAGAGCTCTGGAGGCTAACACCTGGAGGCCGGAACTCAAGAACCAGGGCAAGCAGGAAACTCTTCGTGCAGACTGATCACTTTCCTTCAAGAAGCCTGTTCCACGTGGAACGGCATTGGTGTTTCAGGGCGACGCAGAAGGGGGATCGGGACCACCATCCCGTCTTTCGGCTCCCTCTGCCCGATGAGACCTGGTGATCCAGCCGCAGGGAAGGGGAGAGGTTGAGGCGGTGACGCCGCGAGGGCCGGCCTGCCGGGGATGGGATTGGAATCGGCAGAGGAAGGGAGCCTCGGGGAGGGGTTGAACCTGGGCTCGATTGGACGGAATCGGCAATGACCAAGGGCCCGAGCGGGCAGCAGGAATCCCGCAATCTGTTGACGATCAATAGGTTAAGCGGATCGAGGAGAAGGCGGCAGGGGGGGCGGAAGAATTGGCAGGAATGGATTCCGGAATCTAACAGCGGGGTCTAACAAAACCTAACAGAAGGGCCGGGATGACATCGTAACCAGGATCTGGGAGGAATTGCGAGGGGTGAGTGCAGAGGAAAAGAAAAAGGGGATCGGTTGCCGTTGGGGGGAGGTCTCCGCAAACTAGGAAGATGCCTTTCTCCGGGCGGTGCTCCCGAAAATTGGACCAACTCCGAATCGAAAGCGAATCGTCGCGGCGCGGGAATGGAAGACTGCTCAAAGTCGTGAAGAAAGAAACAGGCGATGGGCCAGGCGGCC
>JAAZXD010000120.1:0-6787 GCA_014240355.1 Roseibacillus sp.
CTGCTGGACCGTGGAATCATGGGCGAGGGCTCCATTGCATTGAGCCAGATCGACCAGTGGGTGCAGGAGGCCGGCTTCGAGGGACGACGCGAAGTGGAGATTTTTTCCCGCAAATGGTGGGAGCGCGATCAGGACGACTTCCTTGATCGTATCCTGGAAGCCTATGATGGGATTTACCGATCAAGTTGAAACTGCAGATGAGAGCGAAGGGAGCGGGCGGCATCGTCAATTCCGTTCACTTTCATCTTCACTCCGGCGGGTGAGTCCGGTCAGTCTTCCCGCGTGACCCAATCGAAACCATGAGCGAACACCGCATCGGCATCATCCTGAACGGCGTGACCGGGCGCATGGGAACCAACCAGCACCTGGTGCGTTCGATCCTGGCAATCCGGAAACAGGGAGGAGTGCCGTGCGGGGATCTGGTGATCATGCCTGAGATTGTCCTGACGGGGCGCAACGAGGCAAAACTGCGGATCCTGGCGGAAACACACGGGGTGGAAAATTACACCACCGACCTGGATGCGGTGCTGGCAGACGATTCGTATCAGGTTTTTTTTGATGCTTCCGGTACTCCTTACCGGGTGCCCTTCCTTGAGCGTGCGATTTCGGCGGGGAAGGACATTTACTGTGAGAAACCGACCGCCACCTCCTATGGCGCAGCCCTCGCCATTGCCGAGAAGGCGGAGGCAGCCGGCGTGAAGAACGGAACGGTGCAGGACAAGCTTTGGTTGCCCGGGATCCAGAAGTTCCGTGCGTTGTGCGAGGAGGGATTTTTCGGGGAAATCCTCTCGGTGCGGGGAGAGTTCGGCTACTGGGTCTATCCCGGCCACGATCCTCACCATCCCGCCCAGCGGCCGAGCTGGAACTACCGCAAGGAGGACGGCGGCGGAATCATCATCGATATGCACTGCCACTGGCGCTACGTGATCGACAACCTCTTCGGCAGGATCACCCGCGTCTTCGGCCACGCTTCCACTCACATTCCGGAGCGCGTCGACGAACAGGGCAATCCGTATTCATGCACCGCGGACGATGCGGCCTACGCCATCTTCGAGACGGAGGGTGGGGTGGTCTGCCAGTTCAATTCCTCGTGGTGCGTGCGGGTGCGGCGCGACGAGCTCTTCACCATGCAGGTGGACGGGACGGAGGGCAGCGCCACGGTGGGCCTGCGCAAGTGTGTCGTGCAGTCGCGTGCGGACACGCCAACCCCGGTGTGGAATCCCGACGTTGAAAGTCCCATCAACTTTTTCGAGGATTGGCAGGAAGTGCGGCCAGGCGAGGAATTTGACAACGCCTTCAAGACGCAGTGGGAGTTGTTCCTCAGGCACGTGGTGGCTGATGAGTCATTCCCCTGGACCCTGAGGGAAGGTGCCAAGGGGGTGCAGCTGGCCGAGCTGAGCTGGCAGTCCATCGAGCAGGGCTGCTGGGTGGAGGTGCCCGAGTAGGGAGGGTCCAGGCGGCCAGGGTCAACAATGGTATCCGCGGGTCCGCCGACGTCTTTTTCCCGGATGGGTCTATCCACGGTCGACGTGGGAAGGGGCAGCCTATCCACGGTCATCCATGGCGCAGCGGAAGCTCAGGTGGCAGGTGGTGGAGTCGGGGGTGACCTTGGTGCGGGCCGAGTTGCGGTAGCGGTTGCAGTAGGACTCGTGACAGAGAAAGGATCCGCCGCGAATAACTCTTTCGGAGCCCCCGGCGGGGCCAAGGGGGTTGTCGGTCGGTGCGTCCTTGGGATAACGAGGGTCGAACCAGTCGGTTACCCAGTCCCAAGCGTTGCCCATCATGTTGTAGAGACCGAACGGATTGGAGGGGAATGATCGGGCTGGGGCGGTTCCGGTGTAGCCGTCGGCCCCCGTGTCTTCCTCCGGAAAGCGCCCCTGCCAGATATTGCAGCGGTGTTTTCCGCCGGGAGTGAGCTCGTCACCCCAAGGATAAATCCGGTCCTCTTCACCACCGCGGGCCGCCCGTTCCCACTCGGCCTCGGTAGGCAGGCGTTTACCTGTCCACTGGCAGAAGGCCCGCGCGTCGTGCCAGGAGACGTGGACCACCGGATGATCCATGCGCTTACGGATGTTGGTGCCTGGTCCGCCGGGTTTTCTCCAGCAGGCGCCCTCCACCTTGGCCCACCACTCGATTCCAAAGGCGCGATCGAAACGGATGCGCTTGAGGTGGGATTTGGGAATCTGGTTGAGGAAGACAAAGGACCAGCCGAAGCGCTCGGCCTGGCTTTGGTATCCGGTAGCCTCCACGAAGGCCGCGAAGGCTTCGTTGGTGACTGCGGTGCAGTCAAGGAAGTAGGGATCGAGGGACACCTCGCGTCGTGGTCCCTCGCCGTCGGCGGCCCAGCACTCCGGTCCCTCCGCGCCCATGCGGAAAGCCCCGCCGTCAATGCGAACCATACCTTCGGTCGAGCCGGCATTGGGCGACAGGGGAAGAGAGGGCTCTTTTACCGGGTGATTGCCGTTTCCTTCCCGGGAGGGAGTGCAGCAGGGCTTGCCGTCGGACATGTTCACTGGTAGCGCCGGGGGGGGGAGGAGACAAGAGTTCGTGCCCCGGCTTCCAAGCCGCACAGGGCGTCGGGACCGCTTCCGAGCGAACTTTCCCGGGAGGGTGACAACAAACTTCATTGTATCGAGCTGGAGGACGTCGAAGATTGAAGCATGCGACACGCTTTCCCATTTCTGGCCGGCCTTCTGGGGTCCGCGCTTGCCGCGCCCGAGATCACCGTTATCGACCTTGCCACTGACAGCGAACGGATCACCCTGGTGGACCGCGAAAAGGGGCAATACCTCGGCCACGTCTCGACCTGTCTTCTCGACGACGGCAAGACCATTCTGACGGTGTATCCCAAGGGGCACGGGCGCGGTGCGATCATCTACAAGCGCAGTGTTAATGGTGGTAACAGCTGGGGAAAGCGCCTGCCGACGCCCGCTTCGTGGGCGACTTCGAAGGAAGTGCCTACCCTGCATCGGATGACGGGACCGGATGGCAGGAAGCGGATCATCCTGTGGTCGGGGCTTTATCCAGCGCGCTACGCGATCAGCGAGGACGAGGGCAGGACCTGGAGCGAACTGAAGAAAGCGGGTGATTGGGGCGGGATCGTGGTGATGGGAAGTCACATGGAACTGAAGACCGGGAAAGGTCATTACATGTGTGTCTTCCACGATGACGGACGTTTTTTCACCGACGGAGGCAAGGTGGCCAGTCCGGTGGTGTTCACCCTTTACAAGACGGTGACGAAGGATGGGGGGCTGACCTGGTCGTTCCCGGAGGCCTTTCAGAGTGATGCTGGGGTGCACCTCTGTGAACCTGGTCTGGTGCGTTCGCCCGACGGTCGGCAGATCGCAATGCTGCTGCGGGAGAATGCGCGGCGGAAGAACTCCCACATCATGTTCTCCGACGATGAGGGCAGGACCTGGAGTAAGCCGCGCGAACTCCCGGTGACCCTGACCGGCGATCGTCACACCTGCCGCTACGCACCCGACGGGAGGCTCGTGATTGTCTTCCGGGGGCGCTATGCCAATGGGAACGCCATTCCGCCCACCGACGGGGATTGCGCTGCCTGGGTGGGTCGTTATGAAGACCTCGTGAAGGGACGTCCGGGGCAGTATGTCCTCCGTCTGCTGGATAACAGGAAGGGCCATGACACCACCTATCCGGGAGTAGAGGTGCTGCCCGACGGGATCGGCTCCTTTATCGTGACGACCTACGGTCACTGGACCGAGGGGGAGGCACCCTACATCCTGAGCACGCGGTTCTTCACGGAGGAACTCGACCACCTTGCGGCGCAGGGAAGGAAGATCAGGCTGAGCGAGGACTTCATGCGGGTAGAAAAATAGGGATTTTCCGGGTCTTCGCTCAAACGGCTTTGAGTTCACGGTCCTGCGGTTACCCTCCGCCTCGTGGGCGATCTTCCGCAGATCCTGGTGGCAGTCATTCCGATCTACCTCCTCATGGTGGTGGGAGGGGGACTCCGGCGTGCCGAGGTTCTCGGGCCCCAGATGGATGCCGGGCTTACGAGGCTGGTCATTCACGTGCTCTACCCGGCCCTGATCCTGGACAAGATTCTGCGGGCGGAGTTGTTGCGCGATCCCCAGGTGGTTTTCTGGGCGATCGGGGTGGGGTTCGCTGTCATCGTGATCGGGTTGATGGCCGCTCTCGTCGTTGGGCGCTTGATAGGCCTGCGAAAGGGGACGGGTTGGCGTAGTTTCACCGTGACAGCGGGAGTGCAGAATTACGGATACGTGGCCATTCCGCTTCTCATGGTGTTCTTCCCCCGGAGCGAGACAGCGGTTCTCGGTCTCCTCTTTACCCATAGCCTCGGGGTAGAACTCGGAGTCTGGACGTTGGGAATGTTTATCCTGAGGGGGAGACCCATGAAGTCGCCGCGCGAGTTTCTTTCCGGTCCCATCGTGGCGGTGGTGGTTGGTCTCACGCTGGTATTTGCACGATTCGATCTCCTGGTGGAACATTCCAAGGTGGCGGGCTTTGTCTTCGAGACCCTCCTCAATCTCCTCCACTGGCTGGGATTGGCTGCTTTCCCGGTGGGGCTGTTGCTCATCGGAACGGTCATTTCTGACCTGCTGGGCAAGGAGCGTTACTCGCCCCGCGTCGGGGTGGGAAGCCTGATCGTGCGCATGGTCCTCATGCCGGCTGTGATCCTTTCCCTGGCCAAGGTTCTCCCCGTGGTCACTGAGTTCAAACAGGTCCTCCTGGTACAAGCGGCCATGCCCAGTGCGGTGACGCCCATTGTCTACGCCCGTCACTACGGAGCAGATCCCGCCGCGGCGGTGCATGTGGTGCTGACGACCTCGGTGGCGGCCATTGTCACAATCCCGGTGATTATCTCAGTAGGGCGGATGTGGCTGGGGGTATAGAGAAGCGCTGCTTTCATTTGCCTGGCGCAACGATCAGGGGCAGCAATGTCCCATTGAGCTTGGAAAACAGGCGTCAGGAGGGTAGGCGGGATGGCTCTGAGCGAGGAATCTGCGATTATTCCCGGGGTGCAGGTGTCCTGCCGGAAATCTGAAGAAATCAACAAAAAGCGAGTGATTTGGTCACCCTCTCGTGGCATGTTTTTTTCTGTATGGCGGAGGCAAATTTTGCCCTAATTCCCGTAGCGTGTTTCGAACAGCGAATTACAATACCGGATAAAGACCGGCCGCTTGTCCCACAAACGCGCTAATGAAAACTCAACCCGAAGGGGTTGCCATCTTTCCGTCACCGCATGAAGAACGTTCTACTAACGCTTCCGCTTCTGGCCACCTTCGCGACCTGTTTGGCCGCGGAGGAGATTATTACCAAGGTCAATGCCACCACCAAGTCGTTCTGGTCGTACAAGCCGCTTCGTCGGCCGAGCGTGCCGAAGGTTGGGAATCCCGCCTGGAGCGCGAATCCCATCGATGCCTTCATCTACAAGCGTCTTGAAGCAAAGGGTTTGAAGCCCAACAGTCTCGCGTCCCGCAGGGAGCTCATTCGCCGGGCAAGCTTTGATATCACCGGGCTCCCACCCACCCTGGAAGAAGTCGAGGCCTTCGAGAACGACAAGTCTCCGAACGCATGGGAAAAGGTCATCGATCGCCTGCTGTCCTCTCCGCACTACGGTGAGAAGTGGGCGCGGCACTGGCTCGACATCGTGCGTTACGCGGAATCCAACGGCTTTGAGCGTGATTCTGAAAAACCGCACATCTGGCGCTACCGGGATTACGTCATCGATGCCTTCAACATGGATCTGCCTTACGACCAGTTCCTTCTGCAGCAACTGGCGGGCGACGAGATCCAGAAGCCGACCTCGCAATCCATGATTGCAACCGGATTCCACCGTCTCATGCAGTGGGACGATGAACCTGCGGATCGCCTGCTGCACCTCTTCGACAACCTTGACGACGACCTGCGCATCACTACCGAAGGAATGCTGGGGATGACAGTTGGATGCGCGCGTTGTCATGATCATAAGGGCGATCCGATCTCGCAGGAGGACTACTACAGCTTCATGGCCTTTTTCCGTGGGGTGAAGCAACCGGGCAAGGGTGGAGCCAATATCGAGAAGGTCGGGGGTGGCGAAGGCGATGCCAGTTATCAGGCCGCCCTCCGGAAACACGATGAAGAAGGCGAGCGCACCGAGGGTGAGCTGAGGGCTGCCGAGACCCTGATCGGGCAGCAGTTGGTCAAGGCCTTTCCGAGCCTGAAGGGGAGGCTCAGCAGTTCCGATGGTGAGTTTCTCGTGCTGCTGGGGGACGGGCGGGAGTCAAATCCGGCCCAATGGTTCTATACCACCACCAAGCCGGGATCCAACTGGTCGGCAGTGAACTTCCGTGCCGAGAACCAGAAGTGGAAGAGGGGGCGGGCGGGCTTCGGCAAGACCGGAACAGCGGGAGTAAAGATCAACACCCAGTGGGACAGCAAGGATCTCTGGGCCCAGGGAACATTTCTTCTCGAGAGCATACCGGAGAAGCTGAGGCTCTCCCTCATTCACGACGAAGACGTAGATCTTTACCTCAACGGGCAGCATGTCCTGAAGCGGAGCGGAGTCATCGCATCCTACAAGGAGTTTGACGCGGACCGGAAATTTCTCTCTGCCCTGCAGACCGGACGCAACGTGGTGACTGTCCACGTGCGGCAGACGAGTGGTGGACAGTCCTTCGACTTCGGTGTGAAGGCCCACCCGGGTGAGAAGTTCACCATCGATGTTGCCCTGGCGATGTCTAAGGCCAAGGGGGTGGAGGTGGGGCTCCTCGAGAAGCGCAAGAAGCTCAAGAAGCAGATCGCGCAGCACCTGACCCAGCGC
>JAAZXD010000120.1:6797-8765 GCA_014240355.1 Roseibacillus sp.
CCCCAAGCCCACCAGCGTGAATGCCCAAGTCGTGCAGGAGCATGGCAAAACGCCACCGGCCCTTCATATCCACATGCGTGGCAATCCCCACGTCAAGGACGAGAAAGTAGTCACCACCCGGATCCCCTCTATTTTCGGGGCAGAGAACCTGAAAGGCACGCCGCCCGCCCATGGACGCAATACCAGTGGTCGTCGGCTGGCCCTCGCCCAGTGGATCATCAAGCCGGATAATCCGCGGACCTCCCGTGTCATCATGAACCGATTGTGGCAGCATCACTTTGGACGTGGGATCTGTGCCACCCCCAACGATTTCGGTTACCTTGGAGAGCGTCCCTCCCACCCGGTGCTCCTTGATTGGCTAGCCACTGAACTGGTGACCAGGAAGTGGAGCCTGAAGGCCATGCACAAGGTGATCATGCTTTCGCAGGCCTATCAGATGTCTTCCGGGGGACAGGCTGCCGGGTTGTCCCGGGATCCCGATAACAAGTGGTTCTGGCGCTTTAACGTGCGCCGGCTCACGGCGGAGGAACTGCGGGATTCGATCCTGATGGCAACCGGGAGGCTCAACCGCAAGATGGGAGGCCCCAGCATCTACATCAAGCTGTCTGCCGAAGTTCTGGCTACATCCTCAACCAAGGGAGGAAAGTGGGGGAACTCGCCCGAGGAGGAGCAGACCCGGCGCAGTGTTTATATCAAGGTGAAGCGTTCTCTGGTTCCACCCATCCTGCAGGACTTTGACCTCGCCGATACTGATGGAACCTGCCCCGTGCGCTTCCGGAGCATCCTGCCTACCCAGGCCCTGGCCATGATGAACAGTGCCTTTGTCAACGAAGAGGCGGTCAGCTTTGCCAAGCGCCTGCGGGCCGAGGCGCCGGATGACCCCCGGCGGCAGATCGGCCTGGCCCTTGAGATCGCCCTTTCCCGTCCGGCCACTGTGCGCGAACTCGACTACGGAATGGAGTTCGTGGAAGTGATGATGCGCGAACACAAGCTCTCCGCGGAGGACGCCTTCAACCGTTTTTCTCTCCTCGTCCTGAACCTCAACGAGTTCTTCTTTGTCGACTGATCCTCATCCCCCTCACTCCTCCAATATCTCACTTCTTAAAACGATGAACAAACCAGTGAACACCTTTTGCGGCCAGGTCAATCGGCGGGAGGCTATCCGTCATCTTGGCGGCGGCTTCACCTCCCTGGCCCTGACGGGCATGTTGGCCCAGGATGGATTCTTCAACAAGGCAGGGGCGGCCAGCCTCTATGGAAACCCGCTTGCGCCCAAGGATTCGATGCTGCCGCAGCGAGCCAAGTCGGTGATCTTCCTCTTCATGTATGGCGGGCCGAGTCACATGGATACCTTTGAATACAAGCCCAAGCTCTATCCCCTGGATGGCAAGACCATTGATGTGAAGACCTTCGGGCGGGGCGGGAAGAAGAACAAGGGGCGTGTGGTTGGTCCGAAATGGGAGTTTTCCCAGTATGGCCAGTCCGGGAAGCACGTCTCGACTCTGTTTCCTCACCTGGCCAAACGGGTTGATGACATTGCCTTCATCCACTCGATGACCGCCGAATCCCCCATTCACGGGTCGGCCATGCTCAACATGAATTGCGGATCAGTGGTCAGTGGAAAGCCTTCGCTGGGATCGTGGGTGAACTACGGGCTTGGCAGCGTGAATGAGAATCTACCGTGCTACGTAGTCATGCTCGAAAACAGCGGAGGACCGATCAGTGGAGCCAAGAACTGGACCTCGGGATACATGCCCGCGAGCTATGGGGGGACGGTGTTCCGTTCGCAAGGGGACCCGATCCTCAACCTCAAGAATGCGCATAACATGCCGCGTGAGCAGCAACGCACCCTTCTCGATTACCTCGGCACCATGAACCGGGAGCACCTGGGCCTGCGCGAAGACCAGTCGGACCTTTCCTCCCGGGTTTCCAGCTACGAGCTGGCTTACCGCATGCAGATGACCGCCC
>JAAZXD010000121.1 GCA_014240355.1 Roseibacillus sp.
CGCCAGGATTTCCTTTACGATCTTGCCGTGCACGTCGGTGAGGCGGAAGTCACGCCCCTTGAAGCGGAAGGTCAGGGCTTCGTGGTCGATTCCCAGGAGATGAAGGATGGTGGCCTGGAGGTCGTGGACGTGAACGGGCTTTTCAGTCACGTTGTAGCTGAACTCATCGGTAGCCCCGTGAATCATTCCGGGACTGATACCGCCGCCGGCCATCCACATTGAGAAGCAGGCCGGATGGTGATCGCGTCCGAAGTTCTTGTTGCGGGTCTGGGCGTAGGTGGTGCGGCCGAATTCTCCCCCCCAGATGACGAGGGTGTCTTCAAGCATACCGCGGTCCTTGAGGTCCTGGAGGAGGGCGGTGGTGGGGCGGTCGACCGCATTGATCTTGCCCTTGATGGCATTGGTGATGCCGTCGTGGTGATCCCAACCGCGATGGTAGAGCTGGATGAAGCGCACACCCGCCTCGGCAAGGCGACGGGCGAGAAGGCAGTTGGCTGCGAAGGATGCCTTTCCGGGTTGGGCGCCGTAGCTCTCAAGGACGCTCTTTGGTTCCCGGGAGATATCCATCAGCCCGGGGACCGAGCCCTGCATGCGGTAGGCCAGCTGGAAGGCGTCGATGCGGGCTTCGATCTCGGGGTCACCCGACTGTTGGAGCTTGAGTTGGTTGAGGGCGCTGATGCGGTCGATGGTCTTCCTGCGGTTTTCCTTCGACATGCCCTTCGGGTTGGAGAGGAAGAGGACGGGATCGCCGGAGGACTGGAACTTCACGCCCTGGTGCGTGCTGGGAAGAAATCCGTTATGCCAGTAGCGGGAGGGGACGGGCTGGCCACCACCAGAGAGAAGAACGACGAAAGCGGGCAGGTTTTCGTTGGCACTCCCCAGGCCGTAGCTGAGCCAGGAGCCCATACTGGGTCGGCCCGAGAGCGGACTCCCGGTCTGCAGGAAGGTGACCGCCGGGTCGTGGTTGATGGGATCGGTGGTGGTGCTCCGGATCAGGCAGATGTCGTCCGCGATCTCCGGCATGTGCTTGAAGAGGGTGTTCATGTCCATGCCGGCCTGGCCGTGCCGGGCGAACTTGTGCTGGGAGGCCATCACGTTGATGGCGCCCTGTCCGCTCGTCATGGTGGTGAGGCGCTGGTTTCCCCGCACCTCGGCAGGGAGTGGTTTGCCATCCCATTTGGCCAGGTCGGGCTTGGGATCAAAGGTTTCCAGCTGGGAAGGCCCACCCGACATGTGGAGATAGATGACGCGCTTGGCCCTGGGGCTGAAGTTGGGGAAGCCGGACAGTCCGGCAGCGGGAGCGGTGTTGCTGGAGGAGAAGAGCTGGGCGAGGGTGGCCGCACCGAGCCCACAGGAGGTACGGGCGAGGAAGGTGCGGCGGGTGTGTAAATCCTGATATTCGCTCATCGGTCACTCGCGGGTAATCGTTTCGTCGAGATTGAGGAGGATGTTGCCCACCGCGGTCCAGGCGGCCAGTTCGACAGGATCGGCACCTTCCGCAGGGGTGGATTTTCCATTGCTGATGAGTTGCGTGGCACGGTCGGGGTGGGCACGGAACTCCTCCCGTTGCTCAGTGAGGGTGGCAGACAGGATCTTTAACTCGGTCTGCGGCGGGGGGCGGGAGGTGGCGAGGGTGAAGGCGAAGGTGAGGCGGTCCTGGTCGGTGCTTCCTCCCTCCGAGAGGATGCGTTGCCCGAACAGGCGGGCAGCTTCCACGAAGGAGGGGTCATTCAGGGTGACGAGGGCCTGCAGCGGGGTGTTGGTGCGGGGGCGGTTGACGGAACAGAATTCGCGGCTGGGAGCATCAAAGATCTGGAAGGTGGGGTAGAGCATGGTGCGGCGCCAGAAGGTGTAGAGCCCCCGGCGGTAGAGGGCCGCGCCGCTGCTCTCCTTCCATCCCTTGCCGATGCTGCTGAGGTAGTTCGCGGGCTGGTAGGGAAAGACGCTCGGTCCGCCGAGGGTGGGATTAAGGAGTCCGCTGATTGAGAGTGCGCCGTCGCGGACTTCCTCGGCCGAGAGACGGAAGCGGGGGGCGCGGGAGAGGAGTCGGTTGCCGGGGTCACGGGTCCGGTAGCGCTGTCGGTTGACTGACGATTGCCGATAGGTGGCGGAAGTGAGCATGAGACGTTGGAGTCGCTTGACGTTCCAGCCATGCTCGATGAAGTCGGCGGCAAGCCAGTCCAGCAACTCCGGATGGCTCGGGCGTTCCCCCTGGGTGCCGAAGTCCCCGAGGGTTTTCACCAGTCCAGTGCCGAAGAGCTGTTTCCAGAGGCGGTTTACCATCACCCGGGCCACCAGGGGGTGGCGGGGGTCGGTGAGCCAGTAGGCCAGTCCGAGGCGGTTGCGGGGTTGGTTGGCGGGCAGGCGGGGGAAGATGGCCGGCACGTCCGGTTGGACCTCTTCGCCCGGTTGGCGGAAGTCGCCACGCATGAGGACGTGGGCCGGTTTGCGCTTCTCCATCTCGACCATCACCATGGTGGTGGGGAGGGACTTGTCGACCTGGTCGAGTTCTTTCCTCGTGTTCGCCACCTCGGACTCCAGCTTGCGGAAGAGGTCACGCGACCCGGCGTGCACATAGTTGATGAAGTGGGAGAAGAGCTTCTTCTGTTCGTCTTCCGTGCGTTCCTTCCCGGGTTTGGCGGCAAGAGCCATGATGTCGGCGGGAGCCGGGTTCCATTCCCCGTCGATCTTGTACTTGGTGCCAAGATGGAACCCCACTGCAGCCTGCTCGCTGGCATCAAGGGCGCGGTCGTAGACGAGGACTTCCGCGAAGTCGGCGGCCGTCTTCTCCGCGCCCGCGTTATTGGCTCCGATGGTGATGGCCTTGTTCTGGAAACCGGAAAGGCTCACTCCTCCGCCCCCTCCGTCCTTGCCATTAAGACGGAAACGGGTGTCGTTGTTCTGGCCCTGCTGCGTGATGATGGCGATCACGGGGACGATCCGCTTGAGGTCCGCACTACCCACCATGTCCGCGCCGTAGCCATTGAAGCTGAACTTGTTCTTGTCCGTTTTCCAGAAGGCGCGCCGTTTGCCCTGGGACTCGTCACCCCACATGAGGGCCATCTGGTTCCGGGCGAGATCATTGAATTGCAGGACGAGCACCATGGTGAAGTCAGCGCCGAGCTGACCGGCCCCGGATGCGGTGCGAAGGAAGTCGTTCTTGCCATCGAGCCGGATGGCCGGGTGGCCGTTGAGGGCCCGGCCAAACTGCTTGGGTTGGCCGGTGGCGATCGCTGTCCGGTTGTTTCCGGAAAGGTCCGGCCATTCTTTCACGAATCCGCCGGGTGCGTCGAAGGAACCCGCGTCAAGATGCAGTTGCAGGCCGTTGTTGACCGGCAGAACCCCGGTCTGGGGCAAGGCGAGGGAAGTGACCCACTCCCTGAGGGCCGGGGCGAGGTTGCCCCCGGGATCGGTGAACTCCGGACGTTCGCGGGCGGCCTTCAGTTCTGCGGTTCTGGTGTCCAGGCGGGCTTGAAGGTCGGTCCGCTTCTGCTGATGGGTTCCGGTGCGAACCTTGAGGAGCGGGGGCAGGGGGTTGTTGTGGTAGCCGCTTCGGCCTCCGGCCCCGATCTCGCCGTCCACGCTGTTGAAGAAGGCGTAGAGTTGGTAGAACTCGTTCTGCGAAATGGGATCATACTTGTGGTCGTGGCACTGGGCGCAGCCCACCGTGAGGCCGAGAAAAACCTGACCGGTGGTGTTGGCGCGGTCCACCGCGTAGGTGACGTAGAATTCATCGGGATCGGCCCCTCCCTCCTCGTTGAAGGTCACGCAACGGTTGAACCCGGAAGCCACCCGGGTGGTGTCGTCGGCATCCGGGAGAAGGTCCCCGGCCATGTTCTCCACGATAAAGCGGTCAAAGGGTTTGTTCCGGTTGAAGGACTCGATGACGTAGTCCCGGTAGAGCCACATGTCGCGCACGGAGTCGTTGTGATAGCCGTTGGTGTCGCCGTAGCGGGCGAGGTCGAGCCAGTCCTGGGCCATGCGTTCGCCGTAGTGCGGGGAATCGATCATGGTCTCGATGAGGCGGGCGAACTGTTCTTCGCCGTTGCCCGTCGAATGCCCGGCCAGTTCCTTGAGTGAAGGAGGAAGTCCACGCAGGTCGAGGGAGATGCGCCGCACCAGATTCCGGCGAGTGGCCTCGGGGGAGGGTTCCATCTGTTGTGCTTCCAGGCGGGCGAGGATGAAGTTGTCGATCGGATTGCGGGGCCAATCCCCATCCTTGACCGGTGGCACCGCGGGTTTCTCGACCGGGAGGAAGGCCCAGTGTTGTTCGTAGTGCGCCCCTGCCTTGATCCATCCAGCGAGTTTCTCCCTGGCACCATCACTGAGGCGTTTGCGAAAGTCCGGCGGCGGCATCATCTCGTCGGGATCCTTGGAGAAGATCCGGCGAACCAGTTCGCTCTCCTCAAGGTCGCCGGGCACGATGGCGCGGGCACCCGACTCCAATTCACCGGTTGCCACCTCCCGCAGGTCAAAGCGCAATCCGCTCTTGCGGGTCTTGGCGTCCGGTCCGTGGCAGGCGTAGCAGTGATTGGCCAGGAGGGGCTGAATTTCCCTGCTGAAATCTGATGCGCCCGCATCCGTGGAAAGCAGCAGGCAGGCCCATGCAAGAGGGAGGAGGCATCCTGTCCGGAAGGGAATCATGCACGATGCTATCGCGGGCGGTCTGTAGGAAAAGGGAAATCCGGGGGTGGTTCAGGGGATCCATGCCCCGGGCCGGAGGGGAAAACCGCGGATTACTTTGATTGCGGGCGCCGGTGTTTGTCGAACCACTGGTAGAGTTCCGGGGTGGCGTAGGCCGCGGACCAGCTGTTGTGACTCACGTGCTGGAGGGTGGTGAAGCGAACCTTCTTTCCACCAGCCTTGCGGATGGCCTCCACCATCTCGGCGGAATGCCGGTAGGGCACCGCATCATCCTCGGTGCCGTGGAAGACCCAGATGGGAACGTCGACAAGCTTGGCGGCGTCCCCCGGGTTGCCCCGTCCGCAGATGGGGGAAACCGCGGCAAAGCGATCGGGATGACTGGCGGCCATTTTCCAGCTGCCATATCCCCCCATGCTGAGGCCGGTGAGGTAGATGCGCGAGCGGTCGACCGGGAACTTTTCGCTGATGTGGTCGAGGAGGCTGATGACACCGCTTTGCTGGTCGTCGTCGGTCCAGCGACTGGCGGCCGGACACTGTGGTGCGATGAGGATGTAGGGGAGTTTGTCCCCGCGCCCGGCCATGCGGGGAGGCCCCCATTTGGCCACGATGCTCAGGGGCCCCCGGCTCTCACCGCGTCCATGGAGGAAGAGACTGCCGGGCCACTTCCTATCTGAGGTGGCGTCAAAGTTTTCGGGCAGGTAGAAGAGATAGGGAACGGATTGCTGATCAGAAATCCTGTGAGTGAGTTCGACTTGAACGCCCGGAGCTGGTTGCCCGGCGCGAAGGGTGGCGCAAGAGAGGAGGACGGCAATGAGGTTGAAGATGATGAACCGGCGCATGGTCTTACTGGGTAAGAGTGTGGAGAATACGAACCCGATTTGTCCGGGTTGTCAGGCTGAAAAGAACATTGCTCTTGCTTATCCTGTGATTGCGCGTATACACCGCGCCGTCCGGCCTGTCCGCCGGCAACCGAATCCCAAGTAATGGTTCGGTCCCTTTTCCGGTCTCCTGTCGATGAGAGAATGGTTATGGGTTTCTCCTAATACCCCCCTCATCGAGACCTGCCCAGGCACCGCTACGGAAGCCTGGGCTCCAGACCGAAATGAATCCAACCTCGTTTGAGGCGTTGCAACTTTCTGCGCCAATCCAGCGCGCTCTTCACGAGCGTAATTATCAATCCCTCACGCCCATCCAGGCCCAGGCGATTCCGCCTTTGCTCGAGGGAAGGGACCTTCTCGGCTGTGCCCAGACGGGGACGGGAAAGACCGCTGCATTCTCCTTGCCCATCTTGAATGTGTTGGATGAAGAACCGCAGAATATCCGGCCCCGGACTGCCCGCGTTCTTGTGCTCACCCCCACACGTGAACTCGCCAATCAGGTAGGGGAGAGTCTGCGGACCTATGGGAAGTATCTGGATATTTATCACGCTCTGGTTTACGGAGGCGTGGGACAGGGGCCTCAGGTGAATGCGATGAGGAGAGGTGTTGACATTCTTGTCGCCTGCCCCGGTCGCTTGCTTGATCTCGTCGAGCAGGGTCACATCGATCTCTCCGCTGTTGAATTCTTCGTTCTCGATGAGGTTGACCGCATGTTGGACATGGGATTTCAGCGGGACGTGACCCGGATTGTTGATCTCCTGCCCCGGGAGCGGCAGTCACTTTTCTTTTCCGCGACCCTTGGCAGGCCGATTGTCAATCTCGCCCGCACCATCCTGCAGGATCCGGTGACCATTATGATCGAACCGGAGAAGACCACCGCTGAGGATGTGCAGCAGGAAATCTGTTTCATCGAACGCGGCGATAAGCGTTCGCTGCTCGTTCAGCGATTGAAAGCGCAGAAGGATGGAGAATTGGCGATTGTTTTTTCGCGGACCAAGCATGGATCAGACAAGCTGGCTCGCCATTTGAATACAGCCGGTATCAAAGCAGAAGCCATTCACGGGAATCGTTCACAGGCGCAACGGGATCGGACCTTGAATCGATTTCGCAAGGGGATCCTGCCCGTGCTGGTAGCCACCGACGTTGCTGCCCGTGGCGTTGATGTGAAGGACGTGACCCTGGTAGTTAACTTCGATCTCCCCAACGAACCGGAAGCCTACGTGCATCGGATTGGACGAACGGGCCGGGCTGGGGCGATGGGTAATGCCGTGTCATTCTGCTCTCCGGAAGAACGCGAATTCCTGCGCGATATCGAGAAACTGATCCAGCAGACCATCCCGGTGTCGGATGACCACGCCTGGCATTTGCCTGCCCTTGCGGAACGCCATGCCAGTCCGCGGGGTGCAAACGGAAAGGGAGCTGTAACGCAGAAGCCCTCACGTGGGAATAATCGTCCGCGGAGTCGGTATCGCAATCGTCGTCGAAGTGGTTCACGTCGTCCGGCGAAGGCCTGAATATCAGGACGAGACCGGACTGCGCCTGCCTTGTCGAGGAAGGCTGCTATCCTCTGAAATCAAGCTCAAGCTGCCCCTCGGCATCGAAACTGAGCGCAACAGGAGCCTGGTTCACCTCGCAGCGGGGATGTTTCGTGAGGGTGGCGGCGAGGTCTGCGCTGACGTAGAGCGTTTCAAGGTGCAGGGTGTTGGGGATGAAGATCCAGCCCTGATCCCCGTAGCGCTCGCGCATTCGGCTCACCACCTCCTGTTCGTCTCGCAGGGTGCAGGGAATGGCCATGCGGCGCATATCTCCGGTGGTGAAGACGTTGGTGAAGGTTTTTTCCTCGTCGATCGAGTCGCGCAGGCGCCGGGTGATGAAGTCCGCGAGCCCCATCCCGATGGCATTCCCCTGGGTTGCTTGCGAAAGCGCGAGGGCGGCAATGGCGGTAATGCGGGGCCGCGCAAGGTCCTCGTAGCCATTCACCCCCCGGTAGCCGATGACGTTGGTGTCCATGCCCGTGCCACTGAATGTTTTACCGATCTCGTTCACCACCAGGACATTGATGTCGTCGACCGGCAGGGTGGGGAAGTAGGTGAGGTGGTGCTCAAGCAGGGAGGGTTCCCGCCCGAGGATGTCCCCGGGGTGGACGGCATGAAGTTCTGCGGTCCGGTCGAAGCCGTCCTCGAGCAGGGCGAGGCCGGCGAAAATCTTTCCGGATCGGATCACACACTCACCCATCTCAAGAAGCATGTCTTTCATGACGGGGGTGGGAGCGGAGTGAAAGGTTTCCGCTGATTTGATCTTCCCCATTCCGACCACCATCATCTTGGTCAGCCCGCTCTGCACCGGCCCCGAGAAGCAGGTGTGCAGTTTGATGCGGTTGAGGACAAGGACGCCGGCGGCCTCGAAACAGTGCCGATCCATCCAGACTTCCCCCGTGGCCACTTCTCCGATCCTGATCACGTCCATGGTGGACCGGATCTCCATCCCGGTGGCCTCCTCGGTGAGGCCGAGTGACTCGATCATGGCTCGCTGGCCCTCCGCGGTGGCCTGGTTGTGCGATCCCATGCAGGGAGTGAGGAAAGGGGTGGCGCCGTGTCGGCGCAGCCAGTCCCCGGCAGCGCGTGTGATGGCCGTGATGTTGTCGATGCCACGGCTGCCCGCCGTGATGGCAACGTCGCCCCGGGGCGGGATCGCTCCAAGAGCGTCCAGTTGCCGATGAACCTCGGCTTCCACATCGGCAAGCGGGTTCGAGACGAGGTGCTGATGGACGCGGTGAACCTGCATGAACAGTTTTAAACGGTGGCGGAGTGTGGCAGGGAGCCTCGCAAGGTGAAGGCTGAATTGTTCTGCTGCATCCTCGTGCCGGAGGCAGAATTTCTCGCCAAGGATGGATTGTTATTCCAGGATTTCATGGTGATGCGGTTCGTGTTCACCATCCTGGTTTTCTGGTTGCTGTCCCCGGAATCTCCTGCCCGGCAGCAGCCGAACATCCTGTTCATTGCGGTCGATGACCTGAATGACTGGGTGGGGTGTCTTGGCGGACATCCGCAGGCCAGGACGCCGCATATTGATGCCCTTGCAGAACGAGGAGTGCTTTTCGAGCAGGCCTACTGCGCAGCCCCCTTGTGCAGTCCTTCCCGGACAGCGGTCATGACGGGATTGCGCCCATCGACCACCGGGATCTATGGTAACCTGAACTGGTTCCGCGATCTGCCGCAATACAGGGAGTGGGCCACC
>JAAZXD010000122.1 GCA_014240355.1 Roseibacillus sp.
TCCACCCTCACTCCCACCACCACCCTCAAGCTCAGTTTCGAGAAGGCGATGGTGGCTGACGACCAGGTGGGCACCACCGGGCCCAACGAGATACTGAAGATTGAACCTCCCCTGGCGGGCGACTTGAAATGGATCGAACCCAACGTGGCCCTCTTCGAGCGCAAGGGCATTCCGGCCCTCGCCACCTCCTATCAATTCTCCCTGCCCTCCGGCTTCAACCACCTTGATGGAACCGTCATTCCGGAAATCAGCCTCCAAACCATCCGGACCGCCCCCTTCCACTACCAGACCGGCTACTGGCGCGGCAACACGCGGCAGCCCGATTACTTCCTGCGGTTCAACGACGCCATCGATCCCGCCGCGGTCACCGGCAAACTGCATTTCGTCGACAAGAAGGGCAACACCGTGGCCGCCACAGTCCGCCAGGGCATCTACCGGGACGTCAAGAACAGCCGGGCCCTCGGTCCCACCTGGGAGCAAAGTTTCCAGTCCTGGAAGGCCCCGGATATCACCAACCTGGACCCGGGAACTAAAATTCCTGTCGCCATCACGGTATCCCCGATCCACCCCCTGCCCGTGGGCGAAAGCTGGAAGCTGGTGCTTGAACGCGGAATCACGAACAAGTCCACCGGGGCATCCACCGTGAAAGCCATTGAGCGCTGGATCGGCTCGGTGACCAAGTTCGAGGTCGCCTCCATCCAGGCCGTCACCCGCGTCGATGCCAAACCCTATATCAGCATCGGGCTCTCCAAGAAACTCCCCGAGGACGTCAAGGCCTCTGATCTCGCCCGGTTCATCCAGATCGATCCGATTCCCGCCAACATGGAACTGGAGGCCGGCCGCAGCCTGATCTCCATCAAGGGCGACTTTCCCCACCGCTCGAAATGGAAGGTCACCATCAAACACGGCATGACCGCCTTTGACGGATTGGCCATGCTCGAGTCCAAGAGTGAAGCGATCCGCTTCCGGCATCTCACTCCCGTCCTGGCCGCCCCCAGCTACGCCGCCGCCCAGCTGGCCATCGGAAGCCGCACCTACAGGATGGAGACCGTCAACATCGCGCAGGCCCGCATCCGGGCCAAGCGCCTGACTGGCGAGGATGCGGTGCGGGCGTTCCAGGGCTACCGCCATTACAGCGGAGATGGCCCCGATAAGGAGCGCATCAAGGAACGTCATACCATCCCCTGGTCCCTGGTGGCAGGCGAAGCGGTCTACGACGAGACCGTCACGCTCACCAACGCTCACGACACCACTGCACCCATCGAGATCAAGTGGGATGAAGTCCTCGGGGCTGGCAAGGCGAACGGCCTCCTCTTCCTCTCCATCGAAGCAGAACCCAAGGAAGGAATGGAAGATCCGTTCCGGAAGAAGAAGCTCACCCAGGTCTTCATGCAGCTCACCGATATCGGCCTGGCCTGGAAGATCAACGGGGACAGCGCCTTCATCTACGCCTACTCCTGCAACACCGGTCAACCCCTCGCCAACGTGACCCTCGACGTCTTCGGCGAGGACGCCGGGGCCCTGCAATCGGCCCAGACCAACGAGTCCGGAGTGGCACTCCTCCCCCGGACCATGACCCAGCGCCATCTGCGAGCCTCCCTTGGCCGGGACAGCATGATCATCGACTTCGACCGCAGTCTCCCCACCGTCTCCATGTGGCGCTTCCCCATCAATACCGAGTGGGACCCTCAACTCCCCGACAAGCGCACGGCCCTCCTCTTCACGGATCGCACCCTCTATCGTCCCGGCGAGCAGGTCCATCTCAAGGGCATCGTGCGCCGCATCAAAGACAACCGCAGTATATTCGATACCGGCAAAGGGGCCCAACTCGTGATCCGGGATTCATCCAGCCGTATCCTCAAGGAACGGGACATCACGCTCTCCGACAGGGGCAGCTTCGATCACAGCTTCACCCTGCCGGACCAGACCGTGGGATATTTCCGGCTGGAACTGCTCTGGCCCGATGAAATCGCGGCCGCCGAGGAGATGGACAACTGGCACACCAGGAGAGCTCACCGCAACAGTGCCCGTTTCGTCCACAACATCACGGTGCAGGAGTTCCGCCGCAACGCCTTCGAGACGAAGGCCGGATTCGTGGACTCCGGGAGCACCGACAAGGTGACCCTTGCACTCAAGGCCAGCTACTTCCAGGGACAACCGGTCGCCGAAGCTGCCGTGGAGTGGTTTTATCGCAGCCGGGAAGCGGGATTCTACCCCGCCCGGTTCCGCGACTACCTCTTCTGTGACCACCGCTCCTACGACGCCTACTACTGGTCTCACTACTTCGGCTACGGTGAAGGATCCTATCGCCGGTCCTTCGGCACCAGGAATGGAACCACCACCCTTGACCAGGATGGTTTCGCGAGCCTCACCTTCGACCTCGCGGAGATCGATTTCCCCTCCCCCCGCACGGTGAGCGTGACGAGTGAAATACGCGATCAACGCAATCAGACCCTCTCCGCCAAAGCCGCCACCACCGTGCACAGCTCGGATTACTACGTGGGCCTTTCCCGCCTCGACAAGCTTGTGCGGGTGGGCGACGAGATCGGGCTGCATGCCGTGGCGGTGAGCGCCGACGGCAAACCGCTCACCGGTGATCCGGTTGAATTCACTTTCAGGGTCGAGCGTGAAATCCACGAGCAGATCAAGACCAGGACCGCAAGCGGAACGATCGCGGTGCGCAACGAAAAGAGGATCGAAACCGTCATCGGGAACCAGCCCTTCCGGATCAACCCCGGAGAGGCTGCCGGCGGCGGCTCTGCCCTGCCCTTCAAACCCGAGCACGCGGGGAACTACATCCTCACCCTGTCCGGAAGCGACCCCAGGGGGCGCCCCATCCGCACCGCCGTCACCCAGCGTGTCTACGGCTCCAAGGAATACCCCTGGGCCTACGAGAACGGAATGCTCATCAAACTGGTGCCCGAGAAGAAGCGCTACCGCCCGGGTGAAACCGCACGCATCCTCGTGCAGTCGCCCATCGAGGGAACTGCCCTGGTGACCCTTGAACGTGAGGGGGTGCATCGCCATATGCTGAAAAAACTCACTGCTGAAAACCCGGTGGTGGAAATTCCCCTCACTGACGAGGACGCACCCAACACATTTGTGTCGGTCCTGGTGATCAAGGGATCGCAGGACAACCTGCGCGAACACAAGGAGCCCATCCTGCGCCTCGGCTACTGCGAACTCGCCGTCGAGGTCGTGAAGGAGCGCCTGCAGGTCGCTCTCAAGATTCCGGGCGACTACCACCGCCCCGGCGAAGAGGTCACCATCGAAGGACTGGTCCGTGACCATGCGGGCAAACCTGTCAGTGGGGCCGAAATCACGGTTTATGCCGAAGACGAAGGAACTCTCGCGGTGGCCGGTTACACCAATCCCGATCCCGTCGGACACTTCTACGCACCCCGCAGTCTTCGCACCGAAGCAGGCACCTCCCTCGGAAAGATCCTCTCCGAGGATCCCGGGCAACGCCACACCTTCAACAAGGGCTTCTTCATTGGAGGGGGTGGAGCAGACGAGTTTGACAGCCTGGAGGGGCCGGCGCTACGCAAGGACTTCAATCCTTGCGCGGTCTGGATGCCCGCCCTCGCAACCACCGAGGATGGCCGCTTCAAGGTAGAGTTCACGTCCCCGGACACCCTGACTCGCTACCGGGTCATTGCAGTGGCCCACCACGGATCGACTCACTTCGGACGGGAGGTCTCCGAGTTCACCGTGAAAAAACCCCTCATGCTGGAGCCCTCCACTCCGCGCTTTGCCCACCAGGGCGATCGCCTGCAGCCCAAGGTCCTCGTGCAGAACGCCACCTCCTACACAGGCACCTGGGATGTTTCTCTCAAGATCGGAAGTATCACGGCATTCGTCGAGCACAGCGAGAAGACGGAGACCAAGTCCATCACCATCCCCGCCGACAGCGACGCCACCGTCACCTTTGACCTGTCCTTTGGTGAAACCGGGCAGACGGACTGGCAGTGGACCGCCACCCCGCGCTCCCTCGACGGAGCCGCTCTCGATGAAAAACTGCGCCGGGAACTCTCCGACGCGGTGGCCAGCAACTTTGCGATCGAATATCCCATGCCCCTGCTGAGAGAGAGCCGGTTCATCAAGTTCGAGGAGCCGAGCGCCGGATACAACATGCTGGATGGCCTCTCCAGGGAACTGCTCGAGGGTCGCGGTGAAATCGAACTGGAGTTCGGACGCTCTGTCCTCCTCGAGGCCGGCGGGGCGCTCGATTTCCTCCTGCGCTACCCCTATGGCTGCCTGGAGCAAACCACCTCCAGCACCATCCCCTGGATTGCCGCCCTCAACCTGCGCAATGTCGCCCCCGCCTTCCGGAACAAGACCGAGAAGGAGATCCGCCGCAACATTCAGGCCGGGTCCGACAGGCTCATCTCGATGCAATGCGACGATGGCGGCTTTGGCTACTGGGCCAGCAGCGACCACTCCAAACTCTGGGCCTCCGCCTATGGAGGGATGGCCCTCCTCCTCTGCAGGGAGGCCGGCGCCAATGTTCCGGAAAGCGTCCTGAAAGGACTGCGCCAATACCTCGCCGATGAACTCCGCGGAATCGGCGAGGCGCAACACTGGTGGGAGATCGAGACCGCCTGCCAGAGCTGCTTCACCCTCGCACTCGCCGGAAAGCCCCAGGTGCCCTACCACAACAAGCTCCTCGAGAACCCGGAACGCCTCACCCCCACTGCCCTCAACTTCCTCGCCCTCGCGGTGGCCAGGTCAGGCGCTGACAACGCCGCCGGGCAGGCCCGGGAGATCCTCGCCCTGAAGGGGCAGCCCAGAAATGGCGATCGCCATTTCATGAGCTCCAAGCCAACCGCAGCCCACCGATTGCTCGCCCTCGTCAACATTGACCCCGAGTCCCCTGATTGTGATGAAGCCATCTCCAGGATCATCAAGTCCCGGGGACGGCGTTCGGGCCACTGGGGGAACACCTGGAGCAATGCCTGGACCGTTTTCGCCCTGGGCGAGTATGCCCGCCGGGTGGAAACCCTGAGTGCGCCCCCGGTCATCACCCTAGAAACCGATGAAGGCCGCCAGCAGTTCACCCTCGATGACAAGTCTCCCTCCAGGGTCCTGCGCGTCCCCCTGCATGAAGGCTTCAAGGCCCGGGCAACGACTTCCACAGGCGGTTTCGCACGGGTCACTCTTGCTTCCAAGCCCGCCCTTGCCCCACAGCAGGCCGTCTCCAGCAACGGCCTGCAGATCCTGCGCCGCTACCACCGCGTGCTCCCCGACGGCAGGGAAGAACGACTTGACCAACCCGCGGTGGGAGACCTTGTGCGCGTGGAACTCCAAGTCACCATGCCCCGCGACGAGACCGTCTACCTCGTCATCGATGATCCCCTTCCCTCCATTTTCGAGGCCGTCAACACTACCTTCGCCAGCCAGACCGGTCGTCTGAAGAAGAAGAACGACTGGGAGGTTTCGCATGAGGAACTTCGCGACGATCGCGTCCTCTTCTTTATCAACTCCCTCCCGCGCTCCGGAAGCTACCCCGTCTCCTACCATGCCCGCGTGACCTCCGCGGGCTCCGTGGTCGCTCCGCCCGCCAAGGTGGAGGCCATGTACGAACCGGAATTCTTCGCCCTCTCGGCAAGTCACAAGTTCACCACCCCCAACCCGCTCCACACCGCCGCCCGTTAACCTGCGGACGATTGTCGTCATGATGGTTTTTCTTCCATGGTCCCGCCCCTGCCCACCCTGCGCCACGTCATGGGCAGGGATCCGGCAGACCGGAAGAAAAGGACGCCACGGCTTTCTGGCGGCCTCCCTGGGACTGATTGCCTGGGGCCTCCTTCCCCTCGGATTCGAACTCCCGACCTCCCTGGAGTCGGATCCGGAACGCTCCCCGCGGATCCTCGACCGCCGCGGGGTGGTGCTCGATGATGCCCCGCGCGCAGACTTCTTCCGTCATCAACCGGTCTCCCCGGAAGACATCCCGTCCGCCCTTCTCGACGCCACCCTGGTCGCGGAGGACAAGCGCTTCTTCAGCCACGACGGCATGGACTACCTTGCCACCGCACGGGCCACGCGCGATCTCCTTCACAATCGCCGGATTATTTCGGGAGCCTCCACCATCACCCAGCAGCTGGTGAAGATCAGTTCCCCCCCAACCGAGCGCAACATTCTCACCAAGATCCGCGAAAGCCTGACCGCCCGCCATCTTGAATACCGCTGGTCCAAGCAGGAAATCCTCACCGCCTACTTCAACCGGCTTGATTACGGCAACCATCGACAGGGATGCCGGGAGGCGGCCCGATTCTACTTCGGCAAACCACTCGGCGACCTCTCCCTTGCCGAGTGCGCCCTCCTCGCCGGTCTTCCCCAGTCTCCCAGCCTGCACAATCCCGTCCAGAATGCGGACTCCGCCCTGCAACGCCGCAACTGGATCCTCGACCGCCTTGCGGAGGAACGGGACTACGATCCCCGGCAGATCGAAATCGCCAGGCGGGAACCCCTCACCCTCCGCCGCACACCGCACGAGAAACTGGCCCCCCACGTGGCCTCTTCCCTGCGCGGCCGACACCAGTCGATCCGCACCACCCTCGATGCCAACCTGCAGGGCAGGATCACCGGAATCGTGCGGGAGGAACTGGCCCGGCTCCGGGAATCCAACGCGCACCACGCTGCCGTGGTCGTGATTGATAATGTCTCCGGCGAGGTTCTCTCCCTGGTCGGTTCGGGAGATTTCCACAATCCGCGGGGAGGCCAGATCGACGGAACCCGCTCGCCCCGCTCCGCAGGATCCACCCTCAAGCCCTTCACCTACCTCCTCGCCTTCGAGCGGCGCGGCCTCTCCCCCGGCAGTATCATTGCGGATATTCCCACCCCCTACCGCACCGAGGAGGGCCTCGACCTGCCGGTCAACTACGACCACAAACACTACGGACCTGTCACGATCCGTTACGCCCTCGCCAATTCTCTCAACGTCGCCGCCATGCGCACCCTGAACGATATCGGGGGACCGGCCCCCCTGCATGATCTTCTCGTCCGGGCCGGTATTCGCACCCTCGACAAGCCTGCCGCCGAATATGGCCTCGGCCTCACCATCGGAAATGCCGAAGTCAGGCTCCTCGAACTGACCAACGCCTACGCCACCCTTGCCCGTCTCGGCACCTTCAAGCCCGCCACCCTGACCTTCGATCCTGATCACTCTCCCGTCCCCGATTCGGGTTCCCGCATCGCTACACCCCAGGCCTCCTACCTCATTGCTGACATCCTCAGCGACAATGCCGCGCGCTCCTCTGCCTTCGGCGCCCAGTCCGCCCTCCGCCTTCCCTTCAGGGCCGCGGTCAAGACCGGCACCTCATCCGATTTCCGCGACAACTGGTGTGTCGGTTTCACCGGGGATATCACCGTCGGGGTGTGGGTGGGAAACTTCGACAACACGCCCCTGCGCGGCGTCTCGGGAGTGAGCGGGGCCGGGCCCATCTTCAAGCGCACCATGCTCACCCTCCACGAAAAACGCGATCCCCGGTGGCTCCAACAACCAGCCGGCATCACCGGGATCACCATCGACAGTCGTAACGGTCATCGCTACCTCTCCCCCCCCTGCCCGGGCAACCCTTCGCCACCCCCGAACTCTCCCTCACCCGGCGCCTTCCCGATCCCGTGAGCAGGACCGACTATGATCGAGACGGTCGCGCCCTCATCGACCTACGCTACCGTGAGTGGTTTTTCAGTGCCGACAATCACCGCCGTGACGACCTCGTGCTGGCCGCGGAGCGACCGCTCGATCTCTCTCCACGCATCATTTCACCCATGGCCACCGCCTCCTACCTCCTCGACCCGGAACTCCCGAGTGGAGGGCGACGCCTTCAACTCCTCAGCAACCTCCCCCGGGGTGCCCACTGGTCCAGCCCTACCCTCTCCATTGATGGAAACACTGCCTGCCTCGTTCCCGGTCGACATGAGATTACCCTCACCGACTCCGAAACCGGCCTGACCGTTTCACAGGACATCGTGGTGGAGAGCCTCTAGTCCGTGTGGGGAAACCCTCTCCCCTCGCAAACGGTTCTCCCTTTCCGAACCACCGGCACCCGATAGGATCGGGACATGTGCCGGGCACGATTGCACCTCCCTGTCCTTGTTTCGATTCTCTTCTTGGCAACAGCCCTCCTTCCGATGTTTCGTTCCGGGGCGGTGAATGAAGAAGAAGCCACTCCCGGGGAGGCGCCCTTCCTCGTGGTCCTGGGAATCGCCCAGGATGCCGGCTATCCGCAGGCCGGATGCCGGAAGGAGTGTTGTGCCGACGCGTGGGCCGACCCCGGGAAACGCCGCCATGCGGTGACAGTCGCTATTGTCGACCCCCGGACCCGGGAGCGCTGGTTCCTCGATTGCTCGCCGGACTTTCCCGCCCAACTGCGCGAACTCAACCGCCTCGCGCCCCCGGAAACCTTCCCGGGAATCGATGGCATATTCCCCACCCACGCCCACATCGGACATTACACCGGGTTGCTTTACCTCGGCCGCGAGGTAATGGGCACGCAGGGCGTTCCCGTCTACACCATGCCCCGCATGAGGAAGTTTCTTGAGACCAACGGACCCTGGGACCAGCTGGTCGAACTCAGGAACATCACCCTGCGGAATCTCGCCGCCGGGGAGACCGTCAGGCTCAATGAGCGCCTCAGCCTCTGGCTGGGACATTTCAGACCTTCTCGGCAAAGTCTCTTCAGCCACCGCGTCTGACTCGACCAAGA
>JAAZXD010000123.1 GCA_014240355.1 Roseibacillus sp.
TGCGTCACGGGCCCTTCCGGATCGGGGTGGCGGAGCGGGACCGCTGGCTTCAGATCATGGGGGAGGCCATGAGAGAATGTGAGGTGGCACCGGAGGTGCGCGTCGAACTGGAAGCCTTCTTTGCCCAGGTGGCGGACTTCATGCGCAATCAGGAACCGTCCCAGGGCGGTCCTCCGTCCTTCGGGCAACCTGCTGAATGATGATGGGAGAGCTCCCACCAGCAGAAGGGGGGACCCTTCAAGAAGGGGCGTATTCTGCGCGGATCCTTGTCCCCGCCCATTTAGTTCTGGTTGCGGGGGATCCGGGGACCCTTTGCCTCCCCCGAAGAATCGGGAGATTGATTAGTTTCCGCGCACCCCCGCTGGCCAAGGCGGCATCGGCTGCGTAGGCTCCGCTCAACGCGATTCATGACCATCGAGGTTCAAGTCATCGACACGGTTCTCGCCCTGTGTGCCGGGATGCTCTTCCTCTGGGCGGTGCCCAGTTATGCCCTGCGCCACGGGGGAATCCGCATTCGCATCGGACGCGCCGACGTGCTCCGAAAGCCCGGGCCGGGGAGGATTCCGCCCCTCCCCCGGGGACGCGTTCCCATTCGAGGATTTGGTCTCGTCGACCTACTGGGGATTTCCCTGTTCTTTGGCTTCTATGCGGGGACCTGGTGGCTCTCAAGCAGGGGGGAGGAAACCGGAGAGCTCGGCGAAATGGAGGGTCTTTCGGTTGGATTACTTTTCGGCTTGTTCCTGCAGGGGCTGCAGATCCTGCTGGTGGTGGTCCTCCTCTTTCGCCGGGTGAACCTGGTGGAGGCCTTCGGGCTGCGCTGGCAACGGACGTGGTGGCAGGTTGTCTTTGCTCCCGTGGTCATTCTCATGATGTGGGCCTTCATGGTTTTTCTGGACGGGACGGGATACAACGAGTGGATCAGTAGTTTTGTGGAGGGCGACGGGGAGCAGGAGACGGTCAAACTCCTGGGTGAAAGCTGGGACCCGCTGGTCCTCGTGCTGGTGGCCGTGGTGGCCTGTGTGGGAGCCCCCCTTGCCGAGGAGGTGGTCTTTCGCGGCTATATTTATGCGGCCGTAAAACGCTTCACCAATATCCCGTTTGCGGTGATCTTCACGGGGCTTCTCTTCGGGGCGGTTCACGGAAACCTCCTTGCCCTTCTGCCCCTGACTGTCCTGGGAATCGTCCTGGCTCTGGCCTACGAGTACACCGGGTCCCTCTGGGCTCCCATTGCCATCCACTTCTGCTTCAATGCCGCCACTGTCGTGATCCAGTTCATCCTCAAGTTAAACCCGGAGCTTCTCGAGGAGCTCGAAAAGAATGCCGGACTTATCCTCCTTTGGTGAAGAGGCCGTGGTGGCCCGGCTCACCACCCTGCTGGAGGCTGGGTCCGGGGTTCTTACCGGTCCCGGGGACGACTGCGCGGTGGTAGAAGGGGGAGGCCGGGGAGAGGTGGAACTCCTGAAAACCGACTGTCTGGTAGGCGGGGTGCACTTCCTGGAGGAGGCTGCTCCGGGAAAGGTGGGCTGGAAGGCGATTGCGCGCACCCTCAGTGACTTTGCGGCCATGGGGGGCTGGCCGCGCCATCTTCTTGTGACCCTGGCGCTGCCCGGCAGTTGCGAAATGCGCTGGGTTGAGCAGCTCTACCGCGGGATGAACAAGTGTGCCCGCGCCTTTGACTGCTGCATCGTGGGAGGGGAGACCTCCTCGGTCCCGGCCGGCGCCCCCGCCATGATCTCAGTGGCCGGCACGGGAACGGCAAAAAGGTCGGAGGTGACCCTGCGCAGCGGAGGCCGTCCCGGGGATGTGCTGTTCGTGACAGGACGACTGGGAGGATCCCTTCGGGGTCGTCATCTGACCTTTATGCCGCGTCTGGTAGAAGCGAATTGGCTGGTCCGGAATGGTCCCCTGCATGCCATGATGGATCTTTCCGACGGACTGGCGCGCGATCTTCCCCGCCTGGCCTCCGCCAGCGGTTGCGGATTTTTGTTAGAGAAAGACTCGGTGCCCAGGTCACGCGGGATCACGGGGGAAGAAGCGCTATGTGACGGGGAGGATTATGAACTCCTGCTGGCGGTGTCGGCCCGTCGTGCAAAACAACTTGAGAGTGCATGGCGGAAACAGTTTCCCAAACTCTCCCTGAGTCCCATCGGTTCTCTAACAACTGGAGGAGAGTCAGACCTGTCCGGGGGCTGGGATCACTTTGCAGGGTGAAGAGACCCGGGGCAGGTGGCTGAAAACGAACGAAGGCTGGGCGATTGGGTTCAATTAGTTAAGATTACTTTATTAAATTCTTTGCAGCCGTGGCGGTTGACGGTAAATCATGGGAGAGCAACCCCTGTTTCTGTTCCATCGTCATGAAGAGTCTGCTTCTTGCACCAGCACTGGTGTCCCTCGTTCAACCGGATATTGTCATCGGGTCTGTTGAGACTGAAATGCCCATCCCGCTTGTCGCGATTGCGGTCGTTGAAGATCCGCCCCTGGTGGAGCTTGCTCCGGATCCGGGGGTTGTCCCCATCGTGGCGGATCAGGACGAAGATGCACGGGTGCAGACCCTGCGCCAGGACCTGGCAGGGATTGCCGCCAACCTGATGGCGGCTCAGCGCGCGGTGGAGACCATGGCGGAGCAACGCGACCAGGCACGGGGAGAGGTAAGTGCTCTTACCATGGCAAATCACGAGATGCTGAAAGAGAGGAAGGTGTTTCGGGAGGAGATGGAGAAGGCGCGTCGGGAGGCCGCCGACTGGAAGGCGCAGGCTGCCGCGTTGGAGGGCCAGGCCAATGAGGGGCCAAGGCTCTCCGCGGAGATCCGCGATTTTCGTGCTGAGATGGCAAAAGTGATGCAGGAGTTCCGCACCATGAAGGACGAGATTGCTCTTGTGCGTCAGGAGCTCCAGGACCCCATTGAGCGCGCCAACCTGAAGGAGCAGCTTGTGGAGTCGAAAGCGAGGGAGGAGCGGCTGGGGGCTGAAATGGAGATGGCTCTCATTGCCCGCCAGAAGACAATCCTGGAAGCAGCCCGCACCCGGAAGGACGGGGAGGCTCGGATCGCGGACTTAACCGCCAAGGCCCACGGGGCAGTGGAGTTGCGTGATGAACTGCGCAGCTCCAGGGCCGCTCAGATGAAGGCTCTGGTGGATGTGGAGATTCTCAAGAAACAGCTTGGGAGGTCCAAAGGCATGCAGGACCAGGCCCTGGGGGATCTTCAGGAAGCCCGGGAGAGCCTCCAGGCCCTTCAGGCAGAGAAGGTTGCGACGGCGGAAGCCAGGATGCTGGCCCGCTTGGAGCGCGATCGAGCCGAGGCCGAGGCCGAGGAACTCAGCGGGCAGATTGCCGGTGTGCGCGCCGAGGCAGAGGTTTCGAGGCAGACCGTGGCCCAGCTTGCGATGGAGCTGGAGGAGACCGAGGTTGCTCGTCAGGAGACCGAGGCGGCTCGTCAGAAGACCGAGGTGGCTCGTCAGGAGACCGGCAAACAGCTGGAAATCGCTTCCGGCGAACTCGACAAGACCAAGGGGGAAGTGGTCTTCCTGAACAAGGCCAAGGGAGGACTGGAAGAGCTCCTCTTCCGGAAAACGGCGGAGATCCGCAAGCTCAAGGGCGATTTGCGCAAACTTCACGCGTCCCGCGATAAACCTGATCCGCCTGCGGGCCGGAAGGGCGGAGCCCTTTCCCGGGAGTCAGGGGAGCCCCCCCCGGCCTCCGCGCGGGCAGACTAATTGCGTGGGGAAGGATTGCCTCGCAGAAGGGCAGTATTTCGGTGCCGCCCTTTTCTTCTGGATCGTCCCGTTGGGAAGGAGCGGAGGGTTACACGTAGGGCAGTGTTTTCCCCACCGCACGGATCCGTTCTTCGCTGTCCAGCAGTTCCTGGATGGGATCCCACCTGCCGGCGGTCAGGGCCTGGCGGGCGGATTCCGGCATCGTGATGGCAAAGGTGGTTGCGCCGAAGGTCACGGTCATGGCCTTCAGATCGATGGTGACCGCAGTTGCCGGAGCCTGCTCGATGGCGGCACCCAGGACCTCAATGTCCTCGCGAGAAGCCGAGAGGCAGGGCATGCCGAGGGTGGTGGAGTTCCCGAAGAAGATTTCGGCGTATGACTCCGCAATAATGGCGCGGAAGCCGGAACGATAGATGGCTTGGGGAGCGTGTTCGCGGGACGATCCACAGCCGAAGTTGGGGCCACTCAGCATGATGGAAGCACCCTTGAAACGCGGATCGTCCAGGGGATGCCCGGTAGCGTTCCCCTCGGGGTCATGGCGCACGTCGTAGAAGTGCTTGTCAGCGAGATCGTCGAAGGTGACGCACTTCAGATAGCGGGCCGGGATGATGCGGTCGGTATCGATGTCGGCACCGGGCAGGTGTACCGCGGTGCCGGTGATGGAGATGATCTTGTCGAGAGCCACGTGGTCGGAGGGGTGGGAGAGAAGTTGAATGCGGTCAGGCTGCAGCGGAATCGGATCCGTCCACCTCGAACACTTCGCGGGCGTCAGCCACTTCGCCTTTCACCGCGGCGGCACAGACCATGACCGGGGACATGAGGAGGGTGCGGCCGATGGGAGAGCCCTGCCGCCCCTTGAAGTTCCGGTTGGAGGAGGACGCGCAGACCTGGTCACCCACCAGTTTGTCGGGATTCATGGCCAGGCACATGGAACAGCCGGCGGCCCGCCACTCGAAGCCGGCCTCCTCGAAGATCCTGTCGAGGCCTTCCTGCTCGCACTGCACGGCGGTGATCTGGGAGCCGGGAACGGCAATGGCCTTCACGCCCGGCGCCACCCTGTGGCCTTTCAGGAAGTGGGCCGCTTCGCGGAAATCGCGCAGGCGTCCGTTGGTGCAGGAGCCGATGAAGGCCACGTCGATCTTCACGCCTTTGATGGGAGTGCCACCCGGGAGTTGCATGTAGTCCAGGGCCTCCTGATAGCTTGCGCGCAGGGCTTCACTTCCAGCTTCCGCCGGGTCGGGAATGGTCTCGCTGATACTGATTCCCTGGTCCGGAGAGACACCCCAGGTCACGGTGGGTTCGATGTCGGCGGCATCGATTTCGATGAGGTCATCGTAGGCGGCATCGGGATCGGAGGCGAAGGACTGCCAGCGTTCGACCGCGGCGTCCCATTCGACCTCTCCCGGGGCGTAAGGGCGCCCCTTGAGAAAGGCGAAGGTTTTTTCATCGGGGTTGACGTAGCCGCAGCGGGCTCCGCCCTCGATGGACATGTTGCAGACGGTCATACGCTCCTCCATGGAGAAGTTATCGAAGGTCGATCCGCCGTATTCGTAGGCGTAGCCGATTCCGCCGTTGGCCCCGAGGCGGCGGATGATGTCGAGGGCGACATCCTTGGCGTAGACGCCGGGTTTCAACTGGCCGTCGACCTTGATGAGGCGGACCTTGAGGCTTTCCATGGCAATAGTCTGGGTTGCCAGCACGTCGCGGACCTGGGTCGTGCCGATCCCGAAGGCGATGGCTCCGAAAGCCCCGTGGGTGGCGGTGTGGGAATCGCCGCAGGCAATCGTTGTGCCCGGCTGGGTGATGCCCTGCTCTGGTCCCACCACGTGGACGATGCCCTGCTTGCCGGAACTCAGGTCGAAGTAGGTCACTCCAAAGTCGTCCGCATTCCTGCGCAGGGCGTCCATCATCTCGGCCGCCAGCGGGTCCGCCGGCGCGTTCTGGTCAACAGTGGGGACGATGTGATCCACCGTGGCAAAGGTGCGGTGGGGATACTTCACCTGCAGTCCGAGATCACGGATCATTCCGAAGGCCTGGGGGCTGGTCACCTCGTGGATGAGGTGGGTCCCGATGAAGAGCTGGGTGCGGCCGTCGCCCAGGGAGCCCACCGTGTGAGCGTCCCAGATTTTCTGATAGAGGGTCTTTCCCATGTGGTTCCTGCTCGCGCGGGGACGGGGAACGTGCTCTGAAATGGGGATTCGGGCAAGTCACAAGTAGAATCAGAATCGGGCCGGGCATACTGCTGCGGGGAGGGGGCCTTACGTCCCCGTCCCGCTGGGAGCCGGTTTGACTGTCAGGGGACAGGCAGCTGTGTCGTATTGTCGAACTGACTGGCACCGTGGTCGTTGAAACAGGGGCACTCTTCTATCTCTGCCTGGCAACCCTGCTGGTTGCCCCGATGCCGATGTTGATTGGGGCCTCCATCCCGTCGGCCGATTGGAGCTGAACGGGCCCGGTTCCCGGTGAAGGGGAGGGTTGCCCTGGTCCAGGATGTTGGAGAGGTAGGATTCTCCGGGTGGCAGCTTCGGAGTCTTTTGGCGTGAATAGGGCACCCACAGGCGTATCATGTCACTGTCATGTTTGAGGTGCGCGACAGACCGCAGATGGTCGAAAAGGCTCTTCTCGTGCGCATTTGTTTCGACAAGCGCGAGGAGGAGGAGTCGCGCAGCCTGCTGGGCGAACTGGGCGAACTGGTGGATACGCTCGGCATCGGGGTGGTGGACACCCAACTGGTGCGGGCCCGGGAAAGGCACAAGAAGTTTCTCTGTGGCACGGGCAAGGCGGAGGAGGTGTCGGCCTATGCACGGGAACTGGGGTGCGACTGTATCGTCTTTGACAATGAGCTGGCTCCCAACCAGCAACGTGAGTGGGAAGAGGCGGCCGACATGACCGTGATCGACCGGGAGGAAGTCATTCTCGATATCTTTGCCCGGCGGGCGCAGACCAGGGAGGCTCGGCTGCAGGTTGAACTGGCCCGCATGGAATACGCGCTGCCGCGCATGGCACGGATGTGGGGCCACCTCGATCGGGAAGGGGGTGGGGGTTCCGGGGGATCGGCGGCCGCCCGAGGAATGGGTGAACAGCAGATTGAGGTCGACCGCCGCCTGGCGCGGAAGCGCATCGACCGCATAAAGTCAGACCTTCAGTTGGTGCGCAGGCAGCGCGCTACTCAACGGAAGGAACGACAGAAATCGGAGGCGCCGCATGCAGCTATCGTGGGCTACACCAATTCCGGGAAATCGACCCTCCTCAATCATCTCGCTGGATCAGAGGTCCTGGAGGCGGACATGCTCTTTGCCACCCTGGATCCCACCACCCGGCGGATTGACCTGCCCGATGGGCAGGAACTGCTCCTGACCGACACGGTGGGTTTTGTCCGCAACCTGCCACATCGCCTGGTCGAGGCCTTCAAGGCCACGCTGGAGGAAGCCGTGCTGGCGGACTTCCTGGTGCATGTCCTCGATGCCAGCGAACCTGAACTGGAGCGGCTTTGCGGCACCACCCTGGAAGTGATGGGGGAACTTGGAGCGAAGGACAAACCGGTACTCACTGTCCTGAACAAGATTGACCTGCTGGAGGATCCGCAGCGGCTCAAGGCTCTGCAGGCGCTGTTTCCGGAGGCGGTATCAATCTCAGCGCGGAGCGGGGAGGGCCTCGATACCCTGCAGCACACCTTCATCGATTACCTGTCGCAGGCGGTGACGCGACGGCGCTACCGGATTCCGCAGCATCGAGGTGACCTGATTTCCCTTCTGCATGCGGAAGCCAAGGTGCTGGAGACCGTCTACGAGGGGAATGACGTGGTGGTGGAAGCGCTGGTGAACAGTGAGACGGAGGGACGCCTGCGGGGAATCGGGGAAGTAGAGGGGGCCTAGCTCTCCCCTGGTGGGAAAATTCCGCAAATGGCGGATCAATTCCTCCGCTGCCTCGCAGATCAGAAGAGGAGAAAATTATATTCGATCAAATCCTGTGCTCATGCGTCTCATGCAAGAGTGGGGGCTAGTCTGCGACTTGGCAAAAGTCAGGAACAGGGCTAAACTGGCCATCGCGAAACCAGTTCTTCGTGTTGCAATGATCACCATGGTTCACCCCTTTCGCGGGATTCTCTTCGTGCCCGCCCTTCTCGTGCTGTGCCTTCCGGTTCCGGGCCAGGCGGAAGGCTCCCTACCGGACCCCGGGCTTCCCGGTCAGCCTGGGGAAGCGGTCCCTTCTGCCGCCGAGGGTATTGACTCCGACGGTTCCCGGGTTCCGGGTCCAGATGCCGAGGAGAAACCCGGGAAGGCGGTTGCGATTGAGGCTGAGATCTCCGATGAGGGGGATCTGGCCAGGGCCAAGGCCCGGGACGCAAAGGCAGATGCCGGGGTGGAAACCGCGCGGGATCGTGCGACGAGGCCCAGGGACGTGGAGACCACGGTGCGGTTGCAGATTTACCTCGACCAGAAGCACTTCGGCCCTGGCTTTATCGATGGCAAGCCCGGCAAGTTCACCACCAAGGCCGTCCATTCGTGCAATCGCAGCGTCGGCCGCATGCCCGACGACTGGGTCGCGCTGATCTCGGAGGCAAACCGGGCGCTGGGCGAGACTTACGCCATTGCCATCGTGCCTGATTCCGCCGTCGCGTGGGTGAACCCGAACCTGCCCCGCGATTACTCGCGGCAGGCCAGGGAGGAGCGCATGGCTTACCGAAGCTATCTCGAGTTCATGGCGGAGCGCTACCACACCTCCGAGACCTTCCTGATCGAGCTTAACGGAACACGGGAAGCCAACGGCATCAAGCCGCGCAGCGCCCTCAAGGTGCCCAACGTCGCCCCCTTCCTGATCGAAAATCTGGCGGAGGGGCGCACCCACAGGGAGGACCTGGCGTTGAGTGCTCGCACGGTGGTGATCGATACCAGGGGACGCAATCTCTTCATCTACGAAAAGGGCACCGCGCCGGTGG
>JAAZXD010000124.1:0-262 GCA_014240355.1 Roseibacillus sp.
CCTGACGTCATCGAGTGGGCGTCCGGCGGAGTCGCGCTTGATGGGCTGGATGTCGATGCCCTCGTGGAAGCGGGTGGGCACCACTCCCTGCTGGGTGCGCCGGAGGTTGCGGACAAATCCATATCCGCCGCCCTGCCAGGGCTTGCTTGTCTCGCCCTCGAAGGTGCGATAAACGTACATGTAGAACTTCTCGGGATTGTTGTCGAGAAGGGCCCGGTTATCGGTGGGCAACTGGAGTTTGAGAGCCTGTCCCGGGCAGAGG
>JAAZXD010000124.1:272-8624 GCA_014240355.1 Roseibacillus sp.
ACAGCGCGAAGGCTAGCACGAGGTGGAGGCCGACGCGGAAATGGAGGTGAGTCACTACTTCTTTTTGATTCTCTTCTTCCAGGTCTTGAGATCTTCGCCGATACGCGGGACATGCTGGTCGGCGAGCTTGACCTCAGTAAGAGAAACCCACTTCCAGATGACGATGAGCCCGTCATTGATGGGCTTGTCAATCAGAACCGCATCGCGGACCTGCCCATTGATCACGGCGAGAAGGAGTTTGTCCTGATGGGCCGTGCTCATGTTGCGGAGCCGGTTGGAGGCCGTCTTGTTGAGCTGGAAGACCATCCCGTAGGAATTCCCGTCGTCGGCAGGAAAGGGGCGGAAGGCCACGATATCCTTGGTGTTGATTTCCGCGGATTTGCTGAACAGCACTTCCTTTCCCGCGGTCAATTGCTTGAATGCCCGGCGATCACCCGGTTCAGCCTGGAGGTGGAAACTGACGCTCAGATCAGGCGCTTTCTTTCCGGCTGCGGCAAGAGGGTCCGGGAGGAGCGCAGCCGCCATGATGATGGCGAAGGCGAATGATCGAGGCATAGAGATACAAAGCACCTTTCTCCGCAGGACTCAAGCAGAACCGTGAAGGTGCACCCGCCTCGCCAGAGGATCCAACGGCATTCCGGAGCTCGGAAGCAGGGGGAAGGGTTGTGCAGTTTTTGAGCGTCCTGCGATCGACCTTACTTGCCGGCTGCTGTGCCAGGCAGAAAGCGGTAGTAGACCTCCAGCATGAGAGTGGCAAGAGCGGTGACGTAAACGGGATCGTTGCGGGCCGCGGGACCGGGCTTGGGCGGTGCGGGCCAGGAGCCGTCGTTGTTCTGAGAATCGAGGAGTTGGTCCCGGAACATCTCGTTGTACTTCACCCAGCTCTTTCCGCCATTGTTTATGGCTGCCTGGCTGGAGTAGTAGTGTTCGTACAGGTTGCAGGGACCGACCTTGTAGTCGAACTGGGATTTCTTATCGATGTACTTGATGCCCTTGCGAGCGTTGGAATTGGACGCGCCCTTGTGCTGCTGGAAGCACAGTGTACCGGCACCCACGAGGGTGGAATGCCCGTCACCGAGGGGGGTGGGACCGGAATAGCCGAATCCTCCATCTGCCGCCTGGCAGCGTTCGCAGTAACTGAGGGCATCGCGGACGCAGCCATTCATGTTGCGGAACTCGAGCCCGGTGTGCTTGCCTGCCTTGAGGGCCTGGAGTTGCCAGGCAGTGATGGACATGTCGCCGCCGCGCCCGCCCGCTTCTTCATAGGCGTAGTCCCAGCCCCCGGATTTGTTCTGGTTGTCGATGATCCACTGGATGCCCAGCTGTGCGCTCTCCTTCAGGTTGGGGAGCTTGATGCCCAGCTGGCTGCAGAAAGTGTAGGCTTCCGCGATGGCGTAGGCCGCGATGGCGTGGGAGTAACACCAGTGCTTGTCCTGCAGGTTGGAGGCCATGCGCCCCTTGTTCTTCTGGTTGTTGTCGACCAGAAAGATGATCGCGGCGGTCACGGTTTCACCGAATTCTTCGGAAAGGGGTGTTTCGCAGTGTCCAAGGTAGGCAAGCAGCGCAAGGCCGGTGTAGGCAACCTTGGTGCCTCCGCCCCAGGAACCGTCCCCGCCCTGGGTCTCCTTGAGGTAGCGCAGGGCCTTGACGACTGATTCCTCGCACTTTTCGTTACCGCCATTCTCCTTGAGGCGTTGGAGGCGGTCCTGCGGGGAGCAGCGCTTGCGCATGGTTACGGGGATGTTTCCAAAACCACCGCCACCGCCGTCACCACCGTTCCCCCAGCCCTGACCGAAGTCGTCGCCGCTTCCGAAATCGAGATTTGGTTCGGCTTCCGTTTCCGGGACGGGCACCGCTGTTGGGGAGGGGGTGGTGGAGGCAATCACCCGGGCCGTGGAGGAGGATGGCGCGGAAGGTTTGCGCTGCACCTGGGGATTCACTTCCTTCTGGTCCATGGTGTCCTCCTCCGGTGCTCCAGCCTGATAAGTCACGATGGTGGGGGACTTGATAAGGAGATTGGGCAAGAGGATGAAGAGAAGGACGAGGATCACGAGGGCCATGACAAGGAGGGCGATCACCACCGAAGTGATGACGGAGTTCCTCCGCTGGGCTTCAAGGCGCGCTTCCGCTTCGGGGTTGATTTGGGCGTGAAGACTCATTCTGATCTGTTAACGAATTGCCCTGAGGAAACCTTAGGATCTTTATTCTGGCAAGATCCGAGACAGGGCGGGGCTTGCGGCAAAGCCCTGATTCTGCGAACAAGTGGCATGGAAATACGTGCGGGCGTTGCAGGGGCAGGGTCTATGGGCCGCAATCATGCCAGGGTTTACGGTCTCCTGGAAGGGGTGCGGATGGAGGCTGTTTTCGATGTGGATCCGGCACGGGCCCAGATCGTGGCCGCTGAATTCGGGGGCGAGGTGGTGGATTCCCTGGAGGCCCTGGCGGAGCGCTGTGAGGCGGTCAGCGTAGCGGTGCCCACCGAGCATCATCTCGAGGTGGGTGGTGCCTTGATGCGCCTCGGAGCCCATGTCCTGGTGGAAAAGCCGATTGCGGGAAATGAAGCCGAGGCCGAGGAACTTCTCCGGATTGCGGGGGACACTGGACGGTTGCTCCAGGTAGGCCATATCGAACGCTTCAATCCCATCCTGCGGCAACTTGAGGAACGCCTGGACCGCCCTCGCTTCATCGAAGCGCATCGTCTCTCGCCATTCCCCAACCGCAGTCTCGATATCGGAGTGGTGCTCGATCTCATGATTCATGATCTGGAGGTGATCCTTCACCTTGTGCGTTCACCGGTGACCAGCATCGATGCGGTAGGGGTTCCGGTTCTCACCCGGCACGAGGATATAGCCAATGCGCGGGTGCGGTTCGAAAACGGATGCGTGGCCAACATCACGGCCAGCCGAATCAGTCCGGAACGGATGCGCAAGATCCGGGTCTTTCAGGAGAACTGCTATCTCTCGCTCGATTATCAGGAACAAAATGGAAAGATCTCCTGGATCGAATCGGGAGGAATTCAACAGGCCGAGGTGGAGGTCGATCCCTCCGAGCCACTGGTAGCGGAACTCAAGGCCTTCGTCGATACGGTGCGCGGACAGAAGGAGCCCGAGGTGACGGGGCAGCAGGGGGCCGCGGCCCTGGAAGTGGCGTTGGAGATCACGCGTCTCATTCAGGCTGATTCGGAAGAGCGCGGAGTCATCCCGGCTCTGGCGGCGGTAGCCGCCGAGGAGATGGAGTGATGCCCGGTTCCTTCAGTCCCAGGCCGGGCCCTTCGTTTTTCCGGAGGAGCGAGGCTTGAGCCGAACCCCGGAGGGAAGTCTCAGGGGGAGACCGGTTTCTCCCTGGCGATAATGCGCAGGTAGCCCGTTTGGAGCGCCGAGGAGGGTTGTGAGCCACGGAACAGGATGGAACTCGTGCCGTCGCCATTGTTGATCCGCCCAAGGTAGGACGGACCTTCAGTCCAGTCGATGAGGTTGGTTGATTCCTCCGCCGAAAAGCTGATCGCGTCGGCACCGATGTGCTGGCGGAAGGCGATGATCGGGTGCGGATCGTCACTGTTTTCCAGGAAGAGATCGATCAGTCCTCCGCTTTCCGGGATGCTGGGATCCTGTCCACCCGCAAATTCGAGGAGGGCGACCAGGCCGTCGTTGTCGTCATCAGAGAAGAGGTCGGTCACACTTGCGGCGCTTTTCCAGTCCGCCAGATCGATGGCGTCGCTGTCACTGGGATTGCCCGCCGACAATGCGCTGGTCCGCCAACTGGTTGGGAGGGTGGGGTCGTTGGAACCGGGACACATGAGGACAAGCGAGTAGCCCAGTCCGTCAGCGCTGGTGGGCCAGGGAGCCTGGTGACTCCATGTGAAGTCGGTGATGGGCATGCCGGAGGCATCGAGCAGGACAAGGCGTTCGCCTTGGTTTGCCAGTTTGCTGGTCCCGCTGCTCTGGTAGCTTCCGATGACCGGGTGTCCGGCCCCGTAACGTTGAGTGAAGGCGGCCTCCCGTCCGACAAGGAGACCGTGTGCGCCCGGCGCGAGAGTGGACTCCGGAAACTGGTAGTCGATTCCATTGACGAAGCGAAGTCCGGTAAGGTCGATCGTCAGGGTTTCACTGAGATTAAAAATCTCGATGAACTCGAAGTCATCCTGATCGGGGAATCCCGCCTGGATTTCGGTGCTGGTGGGAGCAGCGGGATGATACATCACTTCAGAGATCGCGAGGGTAGCGGCGGTTGCGGGCACGAGGGTGCCGGTTCCAGTCACGTTGATGGTCCGTTCGCTCAGGATGTCTCCGCGGAAGCCGATGGCCTGGAGGGCGATCGTATTAGGGCCGGGGTTGACTGGCACATTGACCTCCCAGCTGTTATCATCGAGCCAGCTGATAGACAGGGATTCGGTAGCGCCGGCGAGCCGAATTTCCCGAACGTCGACCCAGGCATCACCTCGGAGTGCGATGAAAGATTCGGTGGTGGTGGACCCTCCCGAGGTGGTGATACGGAAGGGGATCTGGGAGATTGCACTGCTGATTGCGCTAAGGGCGTAATTTCGGCGGGAGTTGATGTAGCCGAGATGGTTCGCGAGGTTCTCGGAAGGAAGGAAACACGAGTAATGATTGGCCCACTCGGTCATGTAGCGGGTGTTGAAGGCGGTATCAATGATGTCCTTGAGATGGCCGTAGTAGGCGCGTTCGTTGGCAGGACTCGCGGAGAGGAGCTTGGAGAGGTCTCCGTTGGGGGTCAGACTGCTGTTCGCCCCGCGACTGAACGTGAAGTCCATGTCCCAGGGGAAGTAGAGCACCCGACCGTCGGTGGGGCGGATATAGAAGAGAGCGTTGTGCTGCGATCCGCTGCTGTAGTTGTCTCCGATTCCACAGAGGATTTGGGCGGCGAAGGAACGGAGCCACTGGTCTACGTCAAGGTCACGGTAGGAGGCGTCCCGGAAGGACGATCCGCTCAGGCCCAGGGTGTTGAGGGCATTGATGATGGCGTCGTAATCATCGGCGTCCTTGTTGTTGTCGATTTGCCAGTGGTAGCGGTAGTTTTCCTTGTCGCGCCGCCCTCCGGTCGGGCGCATGGAAACACCCCGCACGCTGTCGGGATTGGGTCGTTTGAGACCCTCCACTCCACCGGTGGTGCTGGTGGGGTAGTAGATGAGCTCATACTCGAAGAGAGTGCCGTCCTCGCCGTCAGGGAACTGATTTTCCAGCCATTCATCGTCAAAACGTGACTTGATCAGCATGGCGGAACCGGTGTGGTTTGAGCGAGGGGCGATGACCCGGATCAGATCGTCTTCCATGCCCGGGATGCCGCCTGCCCGGTTGATGATGTGCTTCACCATGATCTCCTTCTGGCTGAACTGATCACCCGCCCCGGAGCGATCCACCGCCACTGTTTCGTGAGCTCCAAGAAAAGGCTGGTTGTCCGGAAAGCTTACCGAGAACCCCACCCGGACGTCCTTGGCGCGGCCACGCTGGCTGCCTTTGAGGCGCACGCCGCAGTCGTAGTAGATATCCCTTTCATTGTAGATGATCGTGCATCCGAGGCGGTCATTGCTCATCACTTCAGTGACATTGTGCATGAAGCTGGTGTCATCGGCAGTCATGACGATGCGGAAGTTGTTGGGCTGGCAGGCACCGAGGTCGAGATTGGCCTGTCCGTCATCCCAGGGAATGATGGCGCGGGAGGCGGGTCCGCCGGCCGGAATGAACTGAGTGGCTCCGAGAGAGTCTTCAGCCACGAGATAGAATTGCGCCTTGCGGCCGCCCGATTGGCGCGGAACGGTTCCGCTGTAGTGTCCGTTGCCCTGGTCTGTCATGCCCGTGCTCCTGAAGGATGCCCCGTTGACGGAGTAGAACAGGGTCACGGAGGCGATGCCGTCTGGGTCTGAAATCTCAGCATGGACCGTAGCAGATTGGTTGGCTGCGGGCACGGCAGGGGAATGCCGGAGGCTGGTGTAGGTGGGGCCGGCATTGGTAACTGCCTGGGAATTGGGAGCTCCGGGTGTGCCACAGTCCTGGGGCGCCTCCAGGATGTGGGTACGCGGCATGCGGTTGAAGTAGAGCCGGGTGTTGAGTTGGTTGCAGCCGCTGATCCACCGGGCGCGGAAACTGATCTGGTAGACTTGGGAGGTGCTCAGGCTGACATAGCTGCCACCGGATTTGAGGGTGGTTTCGGCGTGGTTGTGCATATGCTCCATGGCCCCCGTGGACCGCACGTGCAGAACCCTGTTTGCGGGGTCATCGGGATCGATTATTATGCGGGCGTGCCGGTGGTTGCCACGCATGCGCCAGGTGGAGAAATCACGTGGAAATGTGCCGTTTTGAATGAGTTCGCGAGGCGTTCCGCTTGGAGACTCAATTACGCTGATATCGTCGATGAGAAACTCTCCCGCATCGAGGAGTCCGAAGATCATTTCGTTATACTGGGTCGGGTCGTTGCTGGGAGTGAAGGAGCCCCGTCCCAGGTAGGTAAATTCCTGCCAGGGAGCATTCTCGATGCTGGGAGCCCAGGCTTCCGGAGAGCTGTTGTCAGCATGTGGATCGCGCAGTTCGAGACTGGAGCCTGCCGCGTCGGCCCGCCCGGACCAGCGTCCACCATCGGAGAAGCGGACCTCGTCGGCGACATTTTTGTGGGCGTCAATGAGGCGCACCCGTTCTCCCTTGCGCGAAAGAGCGCCATTCCACTCTCCGGCAATGGTGAGGTCCGGATACTTGGCGGCCAGGGAGGCGGCATCACGGGCCACCACGAGGAACTGACCGGCCGGGAGGACGGTGTCAGGGGGAAAGTCGAAGGAGATGCCGTCGCTGAACTGCCAGCCGCCCAGGCTCAGGTCCTCCGTGCCCTTGTTGTAGAGTTCTATCCATTGATCGCTGGAGCGGCGCAGGGGCAGGCCTTCCTGAGAGGCAACCAACTGCAGCCCCATCACGATGTCCGAGCTGCTCGCGCTGGTCTGGTGAACTTCGACCGAAAGACGGTTGGTGCCCTGGTGCAGGGCGGTCAGGGTGGAGGGGGGTAGAATGGTGGTGATCACCGTTGCATTCCCCACCGTGTCACTGGAAGTGGAGGACGAGGTGATCGGCTCGTCATCGACCTGGTAGCGATCGATCTCGATCCCATTGAGATAGAAGATTGCCCCGTCGTCGATCTGGTGGGAAAGTTCAAGCTGGGTGGTGTCGCGCTCCTGTTGTTCGCTCAATTCAAAATCTGTTTCAAAATAGAAGGTGATGGTCCGTGGATTTCTTGAATCGAGCGGTGAGAGGGGAGTCGTGATGGCGTTGGTCAACGAGGAGGACTCCACCCCGAGCGGACCCGGGCCGGAGAGCCAGGTCCCCCCATTCTCCGGATGGGGCGAATTCTCCCAGTTATTACCGAGATTGTCGCCGGATTCGTTATAGCGCCACAAGTGGTCCCAATCGACGAGGACATCAGGGCTGGAGGGTTGCGTGGCGGGCAGCGGCCTTGGGTTGTACATGATCTCGTTGATCACGATGTCGGTATTGAAGGAGTAGCTGTTCGGGTGGCCGAAGGTAGGAGTGTCAGGGTAGAGCCAGTGCCCATTGGAGAGTCCCCGCAGGCGGTTGGTGATCTCGCGGGCGTCGGCCAGGATCTCAGTGCCCGGCCGGAGAAGAGAAAGGCGGTGACCGTCGGTCACGGGGAAGGAGGGTGTGATGGCCAGGTGATCACCAGGTTGAAGCAGGCCACCCGGGATCTCCTGGGTGGCGCCGCTTGAAGAGCGCAGCTGGTAACCGCCGAGAGCGATGGCATCGGAGCCCACATTGGTGAGCTCGACCTGGAAATCGGGATTGTCTCCGGCCGCAATCTCGCTGAAGACAATGTCCTGGGTGATCTCACCTTGAGATTCACCGGGGAAGTTGGGGAGACCGGGCGTGCCGCCAGTCTCCGGGCTGGCAAGCCAGTTGAAGGGACGGGACTCGGATGTATGTTCGTTGCGTTTGGAGAGGGTTGATCCCAGTCCGTCGGCTCCCACCGGCCAGTCCCCGTCGTCCCCGTAGTTCAGTTCGTCCATCGTCCGATCGTTGTTGTTGACCAGTCGGATGCTTTCCCCGTTGTTGGCGAGCCGACCAGTGAAGGGTCCCCGCGCGCCGCGTCCTGCGAGCGACGGGTGAGAGGGGTCGGCGGCCACGAGAAGATAGCCGTGGCCCGGAATGACGGTGCCGCTGGCAAAGCGATAGTTGATCCCGCCTTCTAGTTCCCAGTCTGAAACGTCAACATTGACCCCCATCAGGCTGTGCAGTTCAATCCATTCGGTGTCGTTGTCCTCGTCCGCGGGATGGTAGTGGACTTCATTGAAAACGATAACGCTGTCCGCGGCGGGGAGCAGACCGGTGTTGGTCGCAA
>JAAZXD010000125.1 GCA_014240355.1 Roseibacillus sp.
TGATGGTCATCATTCCCGCCTCCCTGCAGGCGCAGATTGAAGCCGGGGGAGCTATCTCGATCACAATCCAGGGTGTTCCGACCGGTGAGCAGGCTCGCATCAACGGCGGCTATCCTGTTTCCGAAAAGGGATACATTACCATGTGGAAGGTCGGCTCTATCAAGGTTTCCGGGATGGACTCCGAGGCCCTGGCCCGGAAAATCGAGGGCGCCTACCGTGAGGCTGAGATCTACACCAGCCCTGTAATCCAGATCGTCGCGGATTCAAGTGATAATCTCACCGTGCACGTCATCACCGTCGGTGGCAAGGTGCGGGCCCCGGGTCCAAAGCCTTACCGGCGTGGAATGACCCTCTACCAGGCGGTTATGTCGGCAGGTGGGCCCACCGAGTTCGGAGCGATCAACCGCATCAGCCTCTATCGTAACGGCAAGCGCTTCATCTACGATCTGAACAAGGGAGAGCACAAGTTGCTCAAGATCTATCCCCGCGACACCATCGACATTCCGCAGAAGACAGTCTTTGGAAATTAGCGACCTTTCTCCGGAGTCGGAGACCGTGAACACGTGCCTGGCCGGGGAATCCCCCCGGTCATTTTGCGTTTCGAGCAGTTGCGTTTTGACCTGTTGGGGGGTAGGAGTTCTACATGTGGAACGGGTACGGCGTTCTCTCCCTTTATCTGGCCGCGGTGTTCTGCCAGATCGTGGGGGTGCAGGCGCAGGGAGGTGAAGAAGCCGGGAGGGCCGAGGGAGAGGAACTTTCCGAGGTGCCTGCCGAACTGATTACGGCTCTCGCTCACGAGAAGTTCAAGGAAAGACATGCAGCCCAGAAAGCTCTCATGGCCTGGGGGAGGAAGGACCTGGGCGGGAGCATTGAATCTCTCTACCGGCTTTATCGAAAAGCGGAAAATCCGGAGGTACGGTTGCGCAGCCGGGAGGTGCTGAAGTCGCTTGTCATCATCCAACAGCCCCTGCCGGGGCAGGGCTACCTCGGTATCCAGATGGATACCGCCCGATGGAAGAACGGTGAGGGTGTGATACAGCCGGCTGTCCTGATCACGGATGTCAGGGAGGGAACGGCCGCCGCCGTGGCCAAGTTGAAAGCGGATGATCTGATCATCGGAGTGGATCAGGTGGTCTTCGATGATCTGGCACCGACCCGCAGGTTTGCTGACTACATCAGATCGAAGAAACCGGGAGACGAGATCACTCTCAAGGTGCGCCGCGGAATGGAACGACTTGAGTTGACCGCTTCTCTCCGGCGGCGCCCGGCCGCTCTTGACGAAATCAATCAGTGGGGACCTCTTCCGGTTCTTCCTCAGGAATCGAAGATGGATGAGGACTATTTCCAGGAATGGCTCCGGGAACGGACAGCGAAGGAGAGAAAGAACAACAAGGGTTAGTAGTTACGGGATTCAGGCTTCATGGGGTTGGGGAAAGAATTCGACAAATCTCCCCAAATCGTCGAGGCTGGCGGAGATCTTCCCGACCGCTTCCCTTATAACGGTATTCTTTATCATGGTTCGTAATTCTTCCCCACTTGCGGTTGTTCTGGGCGTGGTGATGGGCTTTGCCTGCTTACCTCTCCATGCCAAGACGGACTTCAATGTCGTTGGGCGCGAAATGGCGGGGATGTTGCAGAACAGCCACTACGCCCGCATTCAGTTCAATGCTGACCTCAGTGCCAAGATTCTCTCGGATTACCTTACCGATCTCGATCCGGCTCGACTCTACTTCACACAACAGGATATCGATGCCTTCAAGAAGAAGTACGGGCGCCGCCTTCATGAACTACTCATCAAGGGGCGCTGCATGGAACCGGCCAACGAGATCTACAAGGTTTTTTCTCAGCGCGTGAAGGAGCGGGTGGATTATGCCAAGAAGCTGCTGAAGACTGAGAAATTCGGTTTTGAATCCGACCAGGTCGTGATGCGCACTCGCAAGGATGCTGACTGGCCGACCAGTCAGCAGGCTGCGGAGGAGATCTGGAATCGCCAGATCGAAGAAGCCCTGCTTTCTGAGATTCTCCGCCGTACCGCTGTCAAACGCCTCGCTGCGGAACAGGGAAAGAACGACCCGCTTGCCAACGAGAAGAGCCCGGAGGAGAAGATCATCCAACGCTATGATCGCTTTCATCGCAGCATCGGAGAAGCGGATGAGGAAGATGTCGCAAATTATTTCCTGAGCGCTGTGGCGGCGTCCCACGATCCGCACACGTACTACATGAGCACCCGCGAGATGGAGCGGTTTCGTTCGGGGATGTCCAATTCGCTGGTAGGCATCGGCGCATTGCTACAGGCCGAGGACGATGGAGCCACCAAGATCATGGGGATCGTGGTGAGTGGACCGGCCGACAAGCAGGGCGAGCTCAAGCTCAATGACCGCATTGTGGGAGTTGATTCACTCAACAAGGGAGATGTAACCGACATCATGTACATGAAAATCGATCACGTGGTGGAAATGATCCGGGGAAAGGTTGACACCGAAGTGCGCCTCAAGGTGGAGCCCTCCGGCGGCGCCCCCGGGGAGGTGAAGTTCATCACGATCAAACGCGGACGGGTTGAACTGAAGGACGAGTTGGCCAGCGCGGAGGTCATCGAAATGATGCATGAAACCGGCAGACGTCGGATCGGCTGGCTCCAGCTCCCGTCCTTCTATTTGGACTTTGAAGATGGCGATCCCAGTGTCTCCGCGGATGTTCATAAGCTCTTGACCAGACTCAACAAGGCTCAGGTGGACGGGGTGGTCCTCGATCTTCGGCGCAATGGAGGAGGGTCCCTGGAGGAAGTGCGCCGGATCACCGGATTTTTCGTGGGACGTGGGCCAGTCGTGCAGATCAAGGATACCATCGGGCGCATTGAGTCGAAGGAGGCGCTCTTCCGCCGGCCGCTTTACGATGGACCGCTGGTGGTGGTCACCGACAAATCCAGTGCCTCGGCGAGTGAGATTCTTGCAGGTGCCCTGCAGGACTATAATCGGGCCGTCATCGTGGGCGACAGCTCTACCTTCGGAAAGGGCACGGTTCAACAACCCATGGAGATCGGGCGTTACTTCCGGTTCTTTGAAGACAATAGCCGCGCGGGATACCTGAAAGTCACCATTCAGAAGTTTTACCGGGTCTCGGGTAGTTCCACCCAGAAGCTCGGAGTCCAACCCGATATCGTGCTTCCATCCCTCACCGATGCCCTGGAAATAGGCGAAGCCTACCTCAAGCACCCACTTGATCATGATCTGATCCGGAAGGCTCCCGACTTGCGTCCTCTTGACCAGAAGGGGCTCTTTCTGCCCGTTCTCAGGGAGCGCAACGAGGGTCGAGTGAAGGCGGTAAAGGACTTCCAGTACATTGTCGAGGATGTGGACCGGACCAAGAATCGGATCAAGCAAAATGCCGTATCACTCAATCGTGGCAAACGAGAGACGAAGTTGGCTGAATCTGAAAAGCGCCGAAAGACGCGCAACGTGGAGCGCCGCAAGCGATTTGCGGAGATGGAGACCAGAGACAAGAAACAGTTCAAGTTCTTCCGCCTCACTCTTGATGATTTGAAGGCGGAAAAACTCCCGGAAGTGGATCGCGAGAAGGATGCGGAGGCCTTTATGCGCCGCGCCAAGGACAAGGAGGATGCGCTCGACGACACTCCTCTCTGGCCTAGTGGACTAGATCCGGTCAAGCGGGAGACTCTTGAGATCATTGGGGATCTGGTGGATCAACGGGACAAGGCGCGCACCGCTGGAATACTACCGGCAGAGGAGTAGGACCTGTGGGACTTCCTTGATATGGCGGAAATCGCCGCCAACCTGCGTGCCGTCCGGGAGCGTGTGGACCGGGCTGCCGGACGATCCGGCCGGGATCATTCGGCGGTAGAGCTTCTGGTGGTGACCAAGACCTGGCCGCCTGAGGTGATCGCAGAAGTGCTGGAGGCCGGTCACGAACTCCTTGGAGAGAACAAACTCCAGGAAGCATGGGGCAAGATCCCGGAGCTGCCTGCATCCGCCCGGTGGCACTTCATCGGTCATCTCCAACGAAACAAGGCACGTAAGGCCCTTGGCCTGTTCGAGGCCATCCACAGTGTTGATTCCCTGCGTCTGGCGCGCCATCTCGATCGTGTTGCAGGGGAACTGGGGAAGCGGCCACGGATCTATCTCCAGGTCAATGCTGCCGAGGAGGAGAGCAAGAGTGGTTTTGCTGTTGTGGAGTTGCGGGAGGCGTTGCCGGAGCTGCTCTCCCTGGAGAAGGTCGAGTTGGCAGGCTTGATGAGCATCCCTCCGGCAGGGGAAGATCCTGAGGTTGGCAGGTCTTCCTTCCGCAAGTTACGGGAGCTTCGGGATGATCTGGAGGAGGAATTCGAGGTATCCTTGCCGGGCCTCAGCATGGGCATGAGCCAGGACTTCGAGGTTGCGATCGAGGAGGGAGCAACCATAGTGCGGGTGGGGTCCTCCATCTTCGGACCCCGCGGGGTGGTGGGGTCCACTGATTCATAGACGCTGATCATGCTGGCGATCGAAAACATCGTGGTGATGGAGAATGAACTGGCCATTGCATGGGCAGATGGCAAGGAGAGCTACCTGGAGCTTGAGGCCCTGCGCCGGGCCTGTCCCTGTGCGAGCTGTCAGGGCGAGCCCGATGCCACCGGTCGCGTGGTCAGGCCGCAGGTGAACTACAGCGAGCGAAGTTTCCTGCTGGGTAGTTACCAACCTGTCGGGGGATACGCTCTGCAGATCCACTTTGCGGACGGACACGGGACAGGGATCTATTCCTTCTCGTTCCTGCGCGAGTTGGGAGCATCTTCCCCCGGGCAAGGGGAGTCCTGATTCCTCTCTGGGACGGCTGTGCGGAGATTGCCCTCTGTAACCTGCGGCTTTCCGCAGGCGGAACACGTGGGCCTAGATAATACCCTCCCTGAGCGCCTTTGCCACTGCACCAGTGTTGGTATTGACGTGGAGTTTGTCATAGACGCGTCGCAGGTGGGTAGAGACGGTGTTCACACTGATGCTGAGCGCATCGGCAATTTCCTTCTTGAGCAGTCCCTCGGCGAGAAGACGCAGGATTTCCTGTTCGCGTGCAGTCAGGCCATAATCGCCTTCCGTCCCGGGCATGAGATCCGATTGAGCGAAGGCATCCAGCACTTTCTTAGCCACCTCGGGCGTCATGGGTGCGCCGCCACGCATGACCTGGCGGATGGACTCGCCAATCTTGTCTGTGCCGGAGGCCTTGAGAACGTAGCCCGAGGCACCGGCGCAAACCGCCCGGAAGATTTTGGAGGCATCATCAAAGACGGTAAGGATGATGATCCGGGTGTCGGGGATAATCTCCTTGAACTTGCCGAGGGCGACGATGCCGTCGATCCCAGGGAGTTGCACGTCGAGCAGCATGACATCAGGGGCAGGGTTGCTATGGAGGGCAGCAAAAGCACTCTCGGCGGAGTCAAAACTCCCATCGCAGACCATTCCGTCCAGACCGTTTACGACGCGCTGGACATTGCGGCGGAAGACCTCGTTGTCTTCAACCAGCCAGACCCGGATTTGCTCAGTATTCGATTCGGTCATTGGTTCTTATACTTTAAGGGTGCAGAGAATCTTACCGTAGTCCCTTGTTTTGGGATACTCTTGATTTCACATTGTCCATTCACTCGATCTGCCCGGCGGCGAAAATTTTCCAGTCCGTGACCTGAACGGTCTACTTTGTCGGGTTCAAACCCGACGCCGTTATCTGCCACCTCGAAGGTCACCTGATGAGGGGTCAATTCGAAAAGGACCTCGACGGTAGTCGCCTGAGCATGCTTCCGCACGTTGTTAAGGGCCTCCTTGAAGGCGAAGAAAAAGTGCCGTCGGGCCTCCAGGCCGATGGGACGGCTCTTGAATGAAGGAGGACTGGACCGGATCGACGTTTCAAGATTACCGACAATCAGGCCTACGGATTCCCGCATCTTCATGAAGAGATCTCGGGTGGTGGCCTCGCCCGCGTGGATGAGCCATACGATGTCACGCATGGCGTCAGAAGTGTGTTCGGCCGTTTCGTGGATCTCGCGAAAGTCGTCACGGATTTCCGTGCTGGCCTCCTGATTGCTGCGCCCAACCTCGCTGATGAGAACGATGCCTGCGAGGTTACTTCCGATATCGTCATGCAGGTCCCGGGCAATCTGTTTGCGTAGTTTTTCGGAATCTCTCAAGCGCACCGTCCGCTGGCGGAAAATCATCCACATCCAGCCGAAAAGAGCCACTCCGCTGATAGTTCCTGCCCCGGTGGTCACGCTGGCCAAAGTAAACTCGATGTCTTCCTCCTGTCGCCGGAGGAGTTGCACCCGCTCGCGCTCCAGTATTCCCCGTTCGATGATGAGAGCGATGTGGTCGGGGATTTCGATCATCCTGTGGGTGCTGGAACAGCCATCTACCAGATACTTGGGAGCCCAGCGATCGGTGTCGTTCCTGGAAGTCTGGTCGCTCACTTTGACGTCTCGCCAGAGGGCCACGTTGGTTCCCCCGAGGTAGGCCTGGATTTCCGCGATCGCAAGGCTATGGAGGTTGCCCCGTGCAAAGAGTTCGTTGGATATGACTCGGATGTATCGCCCTGACTCACCGTTGCAGGGACGAACGAAAGCGGAGTTCCATGGATAGCCCAGAGGATGCCGGTACTTGGTCGTTCGCCACACGGTGGTTTCGAAATCCGGATCATTGGAGAGCTCCAGGGCAAGCGCCTCAGGGAAGCCGCGTCCTCCAACTACTTCAGGATCTTCGGATGAGGTTGGAATGATGCGGATTTCTTCAACAGGAAGGGATTCTCCCAGGTCGATGACGATCCACTTGGGATCCTGCCCCGATTCCGAGGGCGCGCTCAGGAACCCGTTGGAGGGGCTTGGGGTGGTGTTGTGGGGATGACTCAGACGACTGATACCATCATTGACCCGTTGCAGCGACCAGTTGGGGAAAAGCTCCTGATTGCTGGTGGCGGAGCGTGGCTTGTAGGAGGCGATGTTATAGTTCCCCGCGAGGACCATGATTTCCTCCATGGCCCAGATGAACCCTTCCTTGGCGGCCAGATGCTTGGTGGAAGTCACCCTGACATAGCGTCCGCTCAGTCCTTCGGCGGGGAACTTGATGGGATAGCGTCCCGGGTTCTGGTAGTCGGAATCGGTGTGATCCGCAACGGGTTGGAATCCGGAACCGGCAGAGTCGGAGACTTCTATTTTGAAGCGCAGCGGAAATCCGTAGCCTTCGCCCTCTATCCCACGCGTAGGCAGGAGCACCGGGACCAGAACTACCGCATCAAGCGGACGGGACTCGCCCAGATCGATCTGGATATGGTGCGGCTCGTCCTGATTGGCTATTGTTTCGCTATGGAACCCAAATCGTGATCCCCGTGGCCCGTTGTAGAGTGCGGGAAGAAAGGGGAGTTTCCGTTCGATGCGGGCCAGGTGTTTGTCGATCCGGCGTATTCCGGGACTCACCAGACGGGCGACGCGGTCTCCCAGGGACCGTGCCTTCGTTTCGGTGGCAAATGCGCTTGGGAGCGCAGTCACCAGCGCAAGCAGAACGGTCAGGGTGGAGCGCAGCATCAAAAAGAGGTTAATCGAATTTGAGGCAGAATCACGAGAGGAACGAACCGAGGATTGTAACCATTGAGGAGAAATTCATCTCACATGGTATAAATATCTGGTTATCTGATGCTTGGGACCCATCCGGATCTGTCCTCATTGTGAATAAAGGTTAAAGACTTGATTTTTATGGTTCGGGTTTGAAACGCCTGTAGTAATACGAACGTAGCACATAGAACGATTCTTCTCTAGAGAATGCGAAACCCATCTTTCCAGATCCTGATTAGCCTCCTCATTGTGGGATGGGGCTTGGGTGACTTGGCCGCCAAGGCGCCGGTCCCGGACTTGACGCAAGGTGACCGCCCCGATGGGGCCCACGACTGGAACCTGGGACCTACCGGGGCGCGTGGATGGATCTGGGGATGGAACCTGGAGACTACTGACAGCCGGCAGATCCTGATCACCTCGGTGGCTCCCAAGTCGCCGGCGGATGGGATTCTGCGGGAGGGAGATGTGGTTGTGGGGGTGGAAGGGAACCTGTTCACGGGTGATGCACGCAAGAGTTTCGGTGTGGCAGTCACCGCGGCGGAGACAGTTCAGAAGGGAGGAAAACTGGCTCTCTTGCGCTGGCGCGAGGGAGAAACGGAGTCAGTGACAATCCAACTTCGTACTCTGGGGAACTATCATGATCGTTCTCCGTGGGACTGCCAGAAGTCTTCCGGGATTGTAGAGGCTGGGTGCACCCACATCGTGAACAATTTGAAGGAGGGCGTTGATGGCAAGATCAACATCCTGGCCTTGTTGGCCTCGGGGAAAGAGGAGTATCTGCCGATCGTGAAAGACTACGTCCGGCGCCTGGCGCCGACCGATCTCCAGTTGGAGATGTCTCCGGCCAGCGCCATGGCATCATGGCACTGGGGTTATACCAACCTTCTCCTGACTGAATATTATCTTGCTACAGGTGATCGAGAGGTTCTACCCGCCATCCACCAGTATACCATCCGCCTGGCGCAGGGTCAAAGCGGGGTAGGGACCTGGGGTCATGCCATGGCTTGGCCCCAGTGGAACGAT
>JAAZXD010000126.1 GCA_014240355.1 Roseibacillus sp.
GCACGACCACCCCGGCACCTTCCCCCATCACGAAGCCGTCTCGGTCAGAATCAAACGGGCGCGAGGCGCGCTCCGGTTCGTCGTTACGACAGCTCAGGGCTCGCATGTTGCTGAAACCGGCCAGTCCCATATCCCGGATCGAGGCCTCCGCTCCGCCCGCCAGGATGGCTTCCGCATCACCAAACTTGATAATCCTCCACGCTTCCCCCACGGAGTTGTTGGCGGTGGCACAGGCCGTGACAATGGACATGCTGGGCCCCCCGAAACCATGCTCCATTGAAATCATTCCAGTCGCGATATTCGCGATCATCATCGGAATCACGAACGGGCTTACCCGGGCCGGTCCCTTTTCCATGAGGATGGTGTGCTGATTCACCAGAGTGTGCAGACCCCCGATCCCGCTCCCCACCATCACTCCCACCCGGGTCTTATCCACCGCCGCAGGATCCATTCCGCTATCATCCAGCGCCATTCGGGCGGCCGGAACAGCGAACTGGGTGTAGCGATCTGACCGCCGCACATCCTTCGGATTAGAATAGAAGGGCTTGGGATCGAATTCCTTCACCTCCCCGGCGATCTGACAGGGATAATCCGAAACGTCGCATTGCTCAATCTTCCCGATACCCGAACGACCTTCCTTGAGGCCTTCCCAAGTGGTGATCAGATCGTTCCCAAGAGGACTGATCGCACCGATGCCGGTCACTACAACTCTGCGTTCAGACATAAGATCATCATGGCCCTGACGTGCTCAAAGCTTCCCTAAACCGGCGAGCGCTGTTGCGCAAGTCTCATCCCAGTCGACGATCACGACTACATGGGTTGGGGCTGGCACATTCAGGGCAGGACTGGACCGCATCCTGCCCCTCCTTCCGGTAAGCCGTTCCACAGATGCGACAGCGCATGATATTCCGGCGTACCTCCCGGAACATGCGCCGCTCGCGAAGCTCGTCCACAAGAACCCCCAATCCTGCCCCCCCCACCACCACGGAGAGAATCATCACGAAGAATTGGGTCAAATCTAATTCGATCATGCTAGTCCGAATGATCTTTCTCCTCCCCTCCTGGCACCGCACGCACCCTCACCCGAACCTCTCCCCAAACCAAAGCATCCTGGCCCGGCTTCAACCGCTGCCCTCGCAACCACCGAGCAATCAAATCATCCACCTCCCGCTCCTCAGGGTCGAGCACCTGGCAGGTTTCGATCATACCGTGCTCGTTCACACTTACCCGAAACCTGCGATCCAGACCGAGCAGTTCCCGCGGTTGCAACCGCTCCGGTTGGTCCTGCCCTTCGGCCAGCAGATTCCGCACCGGGCTCGCTGGCGGAGGATGACCCCAACGCTCCCGGAGACCCTCGTCAACCTCGGCAATGAGGTGTCCTTCCACTTCAATGGCAGCCTTCAGCCGTGCCATGTTCTGCTTCAACTGCGGAAGCCGGGGCCGGATCGGATCGAGAATCGGAGGTAAATCACTTCCCACTGGTCTCTCTGCCGACGGATGGAGCAGAGCCTCATGTCTCGTCTCAGCCAGCAGATTGGCCTCAAGCCGTTCCATCCTGACCTGCAAAGTTCCGTCCCCCGTCGGTTCCCACCGATCAAGAAAGGGCGCCTCCTGACGAGCCCATGCCAACCAGCGACGTGATGCTTCACTTCCCGGCGTAAGCACCGTTATACGGGTCGCCTCGCGGCGCCCCCGGTTCTCCTGCGAACCTTCCACTCGGACCAGCAGGGCCCCCACGATACAAAGCACTGCCGCCAGAACGATCGCCATCATGGTTCTCCGGACGGAACCCCTGCCAATGCGCCAGCAAAACAGCAGTCCAGCCTCTTCGTCTTCCACCGTGCGGCGACACTTACTCCTCCGCTCCATCCTGATCCTCCCGTGCTTCCGATTCGGGCGAATCCTCTCTCAGGTTGCGAAAGCCCGTTTTCTCCATTTCAAATCTTCCACCCAGAATCACTTCGACCCCCACCTGATCCGCCACTTTTTCAAGTTCGCTCACCAGACCGAACCTCATATCCTCGTCCAATACGGCCACTAGAACCTCAATTGCCCGCTCCTCCTTGAGTCGACTCAACTCAACCGCCAGATCCTCTAGTTCGATCTGATTTCTTCCAAGATGAAAACGTGGTTGCGGCCCACCCCGACCAAAGAGACTGACACGCTTTCCCGGAGGAATGGTATCCATCCGCGAACTGAACTTCATCCTGTTCAGAGGCATCCCGGCCTGCTCCGCCACTGCCGGGATAAGTGCAAAGAAGATCAGGAGAACCACGAGCAGGTCAAGGACGGCCAGGAGATACAGGGCGGAGGGCCTCTCCGGGAGTGAGATTTGGGCCTTCACGATTCTCCGCTCCGTGATTCCCTCTCCTTTTCCTGCTGTGCCTCAACCTCTTCCCTGAAGGAGACAATCTCGGAATTGGCGCGGGCGTCGACTATGAGATTGACGATCTCGATTCCCGTGCGCTGCAACCGATAGAGCAACCGCTTGGCCTTCCCCAGCATCGTCAGGTAGAAGACATAGGAGCAGGTTGCGATACAAAGCCCCGCCGCAGTCGTTAGAAGGCTCAGAAAGGTCCCCTCCGCCAGATGGGCGAGGGCGACCTCTCCTTCGGCCTCACGAATTTCCGTAAAGACGTCAAGAAGGCCCAGTGACGTCCCAAGCAATCCGGCCAGGGGTGCCACCAACGCGATGCCGAGAAGGGCACGCAGATTCTTCTCGATACGGGGCACTTCCATACACACCGCCTCATCGGCGATTTCACGCAGATCCTTACGCTCCATATGATGGCGGATCAGGACGCTATGCACGACCCGGCCCACCGGACCGGGCACCCTGTCCGCCTCATGAATGGCCTCCGCAAAAGCCTTGCGGCGAATATGATTCGAGATCCCCAGCAGGAAATCGGCGGCATTGACCCGCACCCCGTGAAAGTAAAGGAGCCGTTCCAGAACATAAACAATGGCAAGGAAGGCGAGGGCGGCTTGGAGCCAGAAAACCGGTCCGCCGTATTTCAGGAGCTCCGACATCGTCCAATAGTATAACGTGAACCCTGCAGAATGACCAGTCGTTCTGCACCAATCGTGCAATTCTCCTTTCCACGGAACCCGGGCATTGCCCTTGACCCCATTCTCAGCTCCCTCTACGTAGCGCCATGTCATTTGCTGAGCTTGGGCTCTCGGAAGGTGTCCTGAAGGCCATCGATGAGTCCGGTTACACCAATCCCACCCCTATTCAGGAGCAAGGGATTCCACTCGTCCTTGAAGGACGCGACGTTATTGGCGCCTCTCAGACAGGCACCGGAAAGACGGCCGCCTTCGCCCTGCCCGTCCTCAGCAAGCTCGAACCGATGGGAACCCCCCAGTGCCTGGTCCTTGAACCTACCCGCGAACTTGCCCACCAGGTGTCCGAGTCCTTTGAGCACTACGGGAAGCACACCGACTGCCGGGTGGCTCTCCTGCACGGCGGTGTGGGCTACGGAAAACAGGTCGACCAGCTGGAACGGGGAGCCGACGTGGTGGTCGCTACTCCGGGACGCCTGATTGATTTGTTCTATCGCGGCACCATGCGTTTCGGCGAGATGAAGGTTCTCATCCTCGACGAGGTCGATCGCATGCTGGACATGGGCTTCCTGCCCGATGTCCGCAAGATCGTGAACCTTTGTCCCTGGGAACAGCGCCAGACACTCTTCTTCTCCGCCACCATGCCTCCGGCCATTCAAACCTTCGCGGAGTGGTGCCTCAAGGACCCGGTGGAAGTTGAGATCGCCCGTCGCGAGATACCCTCTACCGTGACACACGCTTTTTACCCGGTCTCCATGAGCCAGCGGGATGAACTGCTCCTCTCTCTCCTTGACCAAACAGACCAAACAGACTCTCACAGCGTCATGATCTTCACCCGTACCCGCAAGGAGGCAGACTCCGTCTCTGGTCTCCTCAAGCAGGAGGGTCATGCCAAGGTCGCGGTGATGCACTCTGATATCAAGCAGAGCGATCGCATGAAGGCTCTCAAAGGATTCAAGGAAGGATCCTATGATGTCCTCGTTGCAACCGATGTCGCTGCCCGTGGAATCGATATTTCCAATGTCACGCACGTCATCAACTATCGCGTCCCCGAGAATGCGGAAGACTATGTCCACCGTATCGGCCGGACCGGTCGTGCCGAGCAGGAAGGCGACGCCTTCACCCTCCTCACCGCCGATGAACTCGACTTCGCAACTTCGGTTGAGCGCTTTATTGACCGGAAAATCGAGCGGAAAAAGCTGGATGGGTTCGACTATGCCTACACTGCTCTCCTCGATAACAAGCCGGCCAGGCCAATCCGCCGCCCCCGCCGTCCGTCGGGTCGGCGCCGGAAGTAACCTCCCCCCTTCCCGGGGCTTTTAGGATTCTGGAATCAACCATCTGCCCTTAGGCTGTGGAGCCAGCCATGCGCATCCTCGCCATCGACCCCGCCATTCGCAACACTGGTTTTGCCGTGGTTGAAGGCGATCATAGATCGCAACGGGCCCTCGATTTCAACATCATCTCTCTCCCGCAAAAGCTCCCCCAATCGGAAGCCTTGGCCGCTATTCGGAGTGGGCTCAGCAATACCATCGCGAAATGGGAACCCGATGAAGTGGCGGTGGAGGGAATCATCTATGTGCAATCCCACCGCACCGCCATCTCCATGGGAGCGGCCCGCGCTGCGGCCTTGATCGCAGCTGCCGATCATGGACTGAACGTCTACGAGTATGCCCCTCGCAAGATCAAACAGGCTGTGGTGGGCAAGGGAGGGGCTGACAAGCAACAGGTGGCCTTCATGGTGCGGGCCCTCCTCGGGCTCGAAGAAACGCCCCCACACGACGCTGCTGACGCCCTCGCCATTGCCCTCGCCCATCTCTTTGCCTCCGATCCTCTCAGACAGGCCGCCCTCCCTCGAACCCAGGTCTAGCCATTAGCATCGACCAATCCGATCAGCCCCTCCCCGCCATGATCTCCCGCTGGCTCGGCACCAACGCCCCCTATCAGACCACCCTCCAACTTCAGGAGGAACATGTCCAACAACTCCGTTCGGGGGCTATTTCTGAAACAGTTTTCCTGCTGGAGCACGCACCGGTCTATACCATCGGGCGAACGCGCGACCAGAGCAGTCTGGGAGACACCTCTCACCTTCCTCATCCTGTATTCGAGGTCAACCGTGGTGGTCAGGCCTCCTACCACGGTCCCGGACAACTGGTCGGCTATCCCATTCTCGACCTGCAAAACTACGGGAAGGACCTGCACGCCTCCCTGCGCGTCCTGGAGGAATCCCTCGTGAACACCCTCGCCGACTTCAGCATCGTAGCCCGCCGCCGCGAAGGCCTCACCGGGGTGTGGGTTGAAGACCGCAAGATCGCCAGTATCGGGGTTGGTATACGCAGGTGGGTCACGATGCACGGATTCGCCCTCAATATCAGTCCCGATTCACTCCCCCCTTTCCTCTCCATCACTCCCTGCGGGATCGATGGAGTGACCACGACCTGCCTTCATCACGAATCCAGTCAGCAACCAGATACGCAGGAGGTCGGCAAGGCCGCTCTGCACCATCTCTCCTCCAAGCTTGCCGAACTGGCGACAAATTCAACTACTCGAACTGGCCAGCTTCCTCCACCGAAATGACGTGGCAGCCGGGAAAGATACACTCCCGGACCACCATTCGAGCCTGAAATCTGGCACCCTGCCGGGAGTGGATTCCCCGGCCTACTTCGTCTTGGCAGCCTTCTCCGCCTCAATCTTCCTGATCACCTCATCCGCAATGCCGCTTGGCGCGGCAGTGTAGTGGGAAAACTCCATTGAAAACTGGCCACGGCCCGAGGTCATGGTTCGCAGGTCCCCGATATATCCGAACATCTCGCCCAGCGGAGCCTCCGCCCTGATCCGGTTGCCGGTAGGCGCACGTTCTTGAGCGTGAATCATTCCGCGCCGACGGTTCAGATCTCCGATCACGTCTCCCACATTGTCCTCCGGTGTGAAGACGTCCAGTTTCATGATGGGCTCCAGGAGCCGGGGGGAAGCCTTTGGTATGGACTGGCGGTATGCCGCCTTGGCTGCCAGTTCGAAAGCCACCGCCGAGGAGTCCACCGAGTGATGTCCGCCGTCCAACAGGGTCACCTTGAAATCGAGGCAGGGAAACCCTGCCAGCACTCCCTTCTCCAGCGATTTCTTGAAGCCCTTCTTTACCGCCGGGATGAATTCCTTGGGCACGTTCCCGCCCACCACCTTGGACTCGAACTCGAATCCGGATCCCGACTCCAGCGGCTCCAGAATATAATCGATCTTGGCATACTGCCCCGAACCTCCGCTCTGCTTCTTATGCGTATAGGAGTCCTCGATCTGCTTTGTAATGGTCTCCCGGTAGGCTACCTGCGGAGCACCCACCACCGTTTCGACACCATAGGTGCGCTTGAGGATGTCCACCTTGATATCGAGGTGAAGCTCACCCATGCCCTTGAGCACGGTCTCACCGCTGTCCTGATCGGTCTCCACCCGGAAGGAGGGATCCTCCTTCATCATCTTGGCAAGAGCCCCACCCAGTTTATCGGCCTGACCCACTTCAGAGGGCCGAACCGCCATCGAGATCACCGGGTCCGGGAAGACCATCGGTTCAAGAGTGGCCGGGTTCTTCTCATCGCACAAGGTGTGGCCCGTCTGCACGTTCTTGAGTCCCAGAAGGGCCACGATATCGCCGGCCTGGGCCCCCTCCAACTCCTTCCGGTCATCAGCGTGCATCTCCACGATCCGGCCCACCCGCTCGGTCTTGCCCGTGAAAGTATTGAGAATCATCGTGCCCTTCTGCAGGCGCCCGGAGTAAACCCGGGTGAAGGTCAGGGCGCCGTACTGGTCGTCCATGATCTTGAAGGCCAGGGCACGCAGGGGGCGGTCGGGATCAACCACCGCCACTTCGCCTGTCTCGTTGCCGTCAATATCAACCTCGGGCTGGGGCGGAACCTCGGTCGGATCGGGAAGATAATCGACCACTGCGTTCAGAACCAGCTGCACCCCTTTGTTCTTGAAGGCCGATCCGCAGAAAGTCGGGAAGAAGGACAGAGCGATGGTGCCTTTACGGACAAGCCGCTTGAGGGTCTCCACATCCGGCTCCTCCCCTTCCAGATACTTCTCCATCACCTCGTCATCCTGCTCCACCGCCATTTCGATCAGTTCATTGCGGTAGTGCTCCACCTTCTCCACCATATCGGCCGGCGGGTCCTCGATCCGGAAACTTGTCGGATCCCCCGAATCGTCCCAGATCCATGCCTTCCTGGTGAGAAGATCAATCACTCCCGTGAACGTGTCCTCGACGCCAATGGGCAGAGTCATCACCATCGGATTTGCTGCTAACACATCCTTGATCTGCTCAATCACGCGGTAGAAATCGGCGCCAACCCGGTCCATCTTGTTCACCAGAATGAGACGGGCCACCGCCGATTCATTCGCGTAACGCCAGTTAGTCTCGGATTGGGGCTCCACTCCACCAGATCCGCAAAAAACTCCGACGCCACCATCAAGCACCTTGAGCGAACGATAAACCTCGATGGTGAAGTCCACGTGCCCCGGAGTATCAATGATGTTCAGCTGGTGGTCGTTCCAGAAACAGGTGGTGGCCGCCGACTGAATCGTGATCCCCCGCTCCTGTTCCTGCTCCATGAAATCCGTGGTGGCAGCACCATCGTGCACCTCCCCGATCTTGTGGATCTTCCCCGTGAGCTTGAGTATACGCTCCGTAGTCGTTGTCTTTCCCGCATCGACGTGCGCAAAAATGCCTATGTTCCGGTATTTCGAAAGGTCAGCCATGGTTGAAATTTGGGTTGGCTAAAGCTTTGCAGGCGCCGTGTCTGCCTCAACTTCCCTGAAAAGTCGAGACTTGAGACACAAATTAGACCTGTTTTTGCGGGAAACACGGAAGTTTTACAGTCCTTTGCTCCTTCATATAGGTTCAGATAGGCAAACTAAGCTGCACTTTAGACCGGAGTTTCCTTCGTCTACAAAGGGAGATTCCTGCCCTTGCAAACCGCCCCGTTTGCTCCTCAGCGTTTGTCTTCCGCGAACCTGAAGGGCTTGCCGCCGACCAGGTCGTCACTCGTGAAGGTGGGACACCAGTAGCGTTCCACGTGCCTCACCACCAAGCCGGTGCCCGAGAAGTGATCCACCCCCGGAGGTCGTTGAGGATTGTACATCGTGTCCGTCATGTCACGCATAAGAGCCACGTTTTTCCCTACTTTTACCATCTGCCGAATCCCGAAGGGCCGCCCCAGCACGCACATGTTGAGGTGCACTCCACAGAGGATGACGTTGTCGATCTTCCGTTCGGCGAGCAAATTGTAGGTCTCTTGACCATTGTCTGTGAGGGCATCGCCCTCGAACATTTCGATGAGTTTGTTCTGGCGTTTCCATGCCTCGCGAATCTCGCACTTCTCACCCTTGCAACTGCAACCCATGTCGGAGTCATCGATAGGCAGGACGCCTTCATGTTTCCCATCCGTCCAACACCACGCGGTTCCCCAGCGAGGTGAAGTGGAAAGCTTGACCGGAGTCTTTGCAAAAGGGGAATTCTGCGCGAGCTTCCGTTGC
>JAAZXD010000127.1 GCA_014240355.1 Roseibacillus sp.
TCAACCGTAGTGTTGTGATAAGTGGACCAACCGAAGGCATCATCAGCGGGAGGATTGGGGCTCTCAATGATGAAGGTTCCGCAGAGGCCAGCGAAGGAGAAAGGGTTCATTCCATTTCCGATCAACTGGGAGTTGTGATTCTTCTCAAATTGCCACACCGCAGTTCCGTCGGAAAGGGCGAGGGAATCATCGGTGCGGGAGGGAGGTCCCCAGAAAAAGACGGTGGGTTGGAACGTCCAGTAACCCGGGACATTGTAATCGATTGGGTTGTGGAATTGATTGAGGATGGGATCCGGGTGTCCGCTGGTAAGGAGCCAGGCGCCGCCTACGCCGTGGGAGGGGCTGTTCTGCCAATCGCGGTGATTGGCCCAGCCGTCCAGCCCCTTGTAAGCCATGGGGCTGCCCCACCAGTGCTCGAGGACGTCTTCGGCCCCGGTCTCGGTATAGTTTCTGGCCGCCATGTTCGTAATGGTATCGGCGTTGCTGACCCAGAAGGAGACATCGCGGGTCCATGACTTGTTTCCAGTTACGAGGTCATACCAGTACTGGTAGTCTCCATCGGGAGCCATGGTGAAACCAAGAAACTCGATGCGTGCCACCGAACGGTGGTTCGAGTCGGAGGGATCGTATTTGATGGAGTTGGTCCCCTCCAGGGCCATGACCTCGTCCAACAAGGGAAGGGCATGGGATTGTTGTCCGCTGGCAAGAAAAAGGCAGGTCATGAGGACGGCCGTAGCCAGAAGGGAGGGACGGCAGGGTCTGGCAGGCATATTCCAGCAGTTTAGGCCGAGCCCGGCAGCACTCAATCTGAAGAGTACAGAAACCCCCCCGGCATCCCGGGAAGCAGCAGATTGTCCCTCAGCCTGTTCCCCGTGGTAGGGGAGGGGAGTGGGACCGGAAGGCTTTAATGAGGGACTTTTATAAACCTTCACTTTTCAGAAATAATGGGCAGGATATTACGTATCTACAGAGGATGCGAGCCCGTTGAGGGCAATCTCGACAGCTCTTTAGATCACCCACCCATCAAATAATGAATATGAGAATGACCAAAGGAATAAATTTGCCCGCTGCTTTGCTCTTCAGTTTGTTGGTCCCTTTCCTGACGGCGTCCCTCGCCGCCGCTGAGGATGACGAGACTCCGCTTGAGAAGGAAATGGCGACGATCAGTACGGCCTACAAGCAGTTGGGTCGGCAGGCCCGCAGGGAGGCTTACGACTTTGCGCGACTTACCCCTCTTTTCACGAAGGCGAAAGCAGCGGTGGAGAAGAGCGTGTCTCTGGTGCCGGCGAAGATCGAGAAGATGACCGGAGCAGAAAAGGAGAAAGCCTTGGAAGGTTACAAGAAGGGAATGGCAGCACTACTGGGAGAAATCGATGCTGTGCTGACCAGTTGCAAGGCCAAGGACGGGACCAAGCTCAAGGCGGCCTATGAGAAGCTCAAGGAGATGAAGAAAACGGGGCACGAGGAACACATCGACGACGAGTAGTCCGGCCCCTCTATTCTACAAAACAATCTCGGGTCAGGTTTCCTTCGGGAAGCCTGGCCCTTTTTTTGTGATGATGGAGACTGCCCATCCCTGCCCCGATTCCTCACGGGACCAGCGTGGATGGTTGCCTCTGGGAGGTTGCGGGTGAATCTGGTGACAGGAAGGACGGTCAGGCACCCCGGTGACAGCGGTGAGGCCTTCATTCCAGGAGGAGGGCAGTCGCTATCTCCCGATTCGTGGCGAGGCCAATTTCAAGATTACCGCCTGATCACCTGGAGGCGCAGGAATTCCCGGTTGCGGGAGCCAATTGGGAACGCCGATCGGTAGGTGTAGGTGGCTGTGCCGTCCCCGTGGTTCTCGATGGAGACAAGGTGGGTGTCCAGGGAGTTCCAGTTCTGGAGATCGGGGGAGATCTCTGCGCGGTAGAGAGCTTCGTCAGCAGCAAGGTTTCGCCTGAAGGAGATGTCGAGATGGTTCCGGAGTCCGGCCCCCCCTTCGTTGAGGCTCGTCAGTCCGAGGGTGATGACCGGATCTTCGGCGGGTTCAGTGTCACTGCTTCCGGTCGCAAATTCAAAGAAGGCGGAGCGCCCGTCCTGATCCGCGTCGATCCCGGGATCGCCTGCGAATGGAACCGAATCATCTCCACCGGGGGCCCCTCCCAAGGCTACGCTGGCGCGCCAGTTCCCGGGAACCGAGTGATCGGGGTTGCTGGTTGGTGAGGAGAGGACCAGGGAGAATCCCAGTCCGTCGGGACTGGGGGGCCAGGGGAGGCTGTCACCGTAGATGAAGCGCCGGATATCCCTGTCATCCTGTCCCTGGAGGGCGATCTCCTCTCCGTTATTTGAGAGATTCCCAGCAAAAAATCCAGGTGCGATCGTGATGCCTTCGGAGGGATAGGTTTCGGCGAAGACGGCCTCGTTCCTGGCGATGACCACGCGCTGGAGTGGAGCGAGGACGAACCCCGCGGGAAACTGGTAGGTAATGCCGGCGTCGAAATGGACATCAGTCAGGTCAATGTTCCCCGTGGGGCTGATGTTCATCAGTTCGATGTACTCGGAATCCTCGCTCGCTCCGATCGGGTTGTACATGATCTCGGTGATTGCCAGGTTTCCGGGAGAGGCGGGTGTGCCCACAATAAAGGAAGCCTCGGTCAGGGCAGACCACTCCGAGTCATGGAATATCCGGGCCTTGACCGTTTCGGTCCGGGTGAGGGTGATGGGGGCGGGAGGATCGCTAGGCTTGAAGCCCGAGAGGCGGACATCAAGGCCGAGGTCTCCACTTCCGGTGCTGGACTGGTGTAATTCCACCGCCAGGAGATTACTCCCCTCTACCAGATCCCCCGGGGTTAACGGATAATCGATGGTGTAGATGTTGCTTTCGTTGCTTCCGGATTGTCCAGTTGAAGCCAAGGTGCTGTATGCGACCGTGCCGGCGGGCATGTTGGTACGGCCGATCTCGCGCCCGTTGAGGTAAAGAATGGCGCCATCATCGCGTTTCACGTCCGCGGTGAGCCTGATGAAGGAGTTTGCGTCGTTAGCGATGAAGCTTTTCCGGAAATAAACGGTAGGATGACGATTTCCCGAGGGGCCAATATCAACGATGGTGGCGAGCGATTCGCCTGAGATATCCGTGGTGCTGTCGCCCCCGAGCATGGCCGGTCCGGCTCCCCAGGCGGCATCGTTGAATCCGGGATGCTTCCAGTCAGACGAACTGTAGGAGGCATGACCCACCACCACGTTGCTGGCACTCAGACTGGATCCAGCGTCGAGGTAGTGCCAGTCTGCAGCCTCAAAATCGAGCAGGGTGTCCAGTCTGAAGCCGGTTGGAAGTGATTGTGCGGTTGGGTTGACGGCTCCTCCCTGCTGACGGGGGTCTGAGCCATCGAGGGTATAGTGAATGGTGCCCTCCGCTCCGGTGATATTGAGATCAAATCCGTCAGGAACGACTCCGCCAGACTGGCTTAGAATGGGTGCATCAATACCGGGAAAGAGATCATTGGCACGCAGTTCCCGGATAGTGGAGCGGCTGTCGTTCTGGTCGTGCAGAGTGGGGATGTAGTTATTGATGACGTTGTCGCGTTCCACCACCCAGTGCTGTTCGCGGGTGAAATAGATCGGGTTGTTGACGGTGGGTGGGTGGTAGTCGGCATTGATATCACGGGACGATCCGGGGGTGTTTCCGTAGGGTGTGGTAGCCTGAGTGTCACCCCAGCGAGCTGACTCGGCCACGATGGCCTTGTCGATCCGGTTGGCGAGTCCGAGGTATCGGTCTATGGAAGCCTGTTCACTCAGAGCCCCTTCGTTGAAGAGGTGCTTTTGTACGCGGTCCGCGAAGAGCATGCGGAATTCAGCGTTTCGACGCAGTCGCTGGAAGGGTGCGCCTGCCCCACTGGAGCTGCCGTAGCGGTTCCAGGAGAACTTATCGAGGACGATCTCCTGATCCCAGCACCAGAAGCGGTATTTGCCATCGCCGCTCCTGATATTGGCGGCGGCGTCACCATTGTGGTGCGGCCAGTCCTCCGAATCGGCATAAAAGTGGAGGAGCATGTAATCCGCGAAGTTAACGACATCGAGGTAATTCTTGATGGAGTTGTAGACCCTGTTGTCCGCAATGTTGCCGTTGGCGATACTCATCATCCGGTTCCAGCGGGATCCGCCCCCACTGAGATCCTTGTTGACCTCCCAGTCCTCCTTCGCGCCACCGAGGTGTTCAGCCCAGAAGTTGTCCTCTAGGCGCTCGGTGAGGTTATGGAGGCCGAAGTAGAGCCCGTTGACGTAGAGATGGACGAAATTCCCGTGGCTTGAGGGCTGCCCCATGTCCCGCAAGCTCTCTTTCATCCAGACGTCGCGGATATACTGGGAATCATTCGGGCGGTAGCGCGAACTGCCCCAGGAGACAAGGCCCCAGGAATCGGTGAAGCAGGCACGCAGGACGAGCTTGTTGAACCGGTCGACCGGGGATTCCGGAAAGAGGGGGTATTCCAGACGGCCAGGCCCGCCAAATTCAGTGGTGAAGGTCAAGCGAAGGGAATGTTTCTGCATGCGGTAGGGACGGCGGCTGGCATTCCCATGAACCTCGATCTTGGCGTCGACCTGGAATCCAGGTTCCCCGTCGGGGCGAATATACTCAACGGAACAGGGGCGTTCGAAACGGCTTTGCGGGTTGGAATACATGCCGGTGTCGGGCGAGGAGTTGTCGTTGAGAAAATCGGACGGCTTCATCGCGATCGAGACCGAGGGGATATCGAGGAGGGCTTCCGCTACGCTGTAACCCGGGAGCGTGTTGTTGACGACGCGCCGGTCCATCGCGTAATCGGCAGGCACGATGGATCCGGCATCGGAGCTGTAGTTCCAGTCGGTGGGCCAGCCGCGCGGGGCCGCAGGTTGCCGGGCGACTCTGTCGACGAAGATATACGTCTGGGTGTCTGTGTTGGTCGAAAGCCAGTCCGCCTTGTAGGCGACTGCGCGCAAGGTGGTGGTGGTGTTGATGGAGACCGGTTCACTGTAGATCGTGCCACGGGTAGGCGATGGTTTCGAGCCGTCGGTGGTATAGCGGATGGAGGCGTCGCGGGAATCGCTGGAGATGGAGACTGAGATCGGGGCGCTGTAGAATCCGCGATCGACATCGAATCTGGTGTCCTTGACTACCCCCGGGAATCCGTTCCCGTTGGCAGCCCCGGGGGTAGGGGGACTGAAGAATCGAGGGGACCCGGTGTCGGCCTGTGAACCGTAGGAAATGTCGGTGAACTGCCCGGGGAAGGAGGGGTGGAAGGCGTCATCGATGGTCGCGCCGTCCGGGCGCACGATGGCAAGGTATTCACCGACGGCCTCGAGCTTGAAGTTGGTATGCGGATTTCCTTCGGGATCGACCTGGTTGATTCCGGAAGCGAAGACCACGAGGTAGTCATTTCCGGAGATGACAACGTCCGGGAATGCCCACTTGGTGAGTTTGTCGGGATCGTCGGTCAGGTAGTAGGAGTTGAGATTGAGCGCGATGGGATTGGGGTTATAGATTTCGATCCAGTCCTCGCGGGTGTCGAATCCGTCCCGCAGGCCGGTTCGATTGCCTGCAAGGATCTCGTTGATAACGAGAGGGAGGAGGAGATCGGGGAAGTTGGCCGGATTGTTCGGGTCAGAGCCCCCGTTGATTTCAACCGGATCGCCGAAGCCGTCCCCATCGCTGTCGACCATGTTGGGGTTGGTGAGATGTCCGTTGTCGAGCGAGATTTCAGTTGCATCATCAAGGCCGTCCCCATCGGTGTCCCTGAGGAGGGGGCTGGATCCGGGATTCGTCGCTCCATTGAAGACTCCGCTCCCGTTTTCGAGGTCGTCGTTCAGTCCGTCGCCATCCGTGTCACTCCTGACAGGGTTGCTGCCGAGGGTCTGCTCCTGCAGGTTGCTGAGGAGGTCGCCGTCATTGTTGCCGACTCCCGTGGCGGTGGTGACGTTGCCGAACCAGGTGAGTTCCCATCCGTCATCGAGGCCATCGAAATCGGAGTCGTTGACCAGTTCCAGGGGGAAGGCCTTCTGGTAAGTGTGCCCGAGGAGATCGGTAGTCTGCACCCGCACGGAAAGGATTGTCCCGGCGGCAAAGGTAGTGAGGTCACGGTTGGTGTGGAGTTGATCGCCCACAATGTCGAACTCTCCATTGTGATTGTCCCCGGCGCCGGGGATCAGACTGTATGTGAAGGAATCCCCGGGGGTGATATCCGTGGAAGTCAGGGTTCCGACCACGGTTCCCACGATGGCACTGTGCGAGATCGTGTTACCGGAAAGGGCGAGGTCGGTAGGAGAATCCGGAGGACTGGTCTGGGTGATTTCGAAGCCGTTGATGACCGCGAACTGGGTGTGGACAGAGGAGGCCGACAGCGGGATCACACGCAGGATGAGGTCCTGCCCGGCCGCGGTCGCGAAATCGAATTCAACGGTGGAAGGCAGGGTTTCGGGGTGGGGACCGCCATAGGTCTGAGCGCTGGCAGGATTGCCTCCCGGGGAGCTATCGGTCTGCCGGAAGGCACCCCCTGCTTCCGGGCCCTCCACCAGGGTATAGGAGCCGCCTCCATTGGTGGAATACTCGACCAGGAAGAGCCCGTTCATGTGCTCGGTATCATGATGGAAGGAGCGCCAGTGATAGGTCGCAGCCGGCAGGTTCTCGAGGGTGAAGGTGATTCGGGTGGGGGTGCCGTTCACGCCGTCATAGTCACCATTCCCGCCATTGCCGCTGCGGGTGTCGACTCCGATCCAGTCGGTGACGAGGTCCAGTTTGCTCCCGGTCCAGTTCCCGTCGTTGCCGCTGCCGCGGTCAATCATCTGTTGCACGCGTCTGTCGCTGGAGTCCGGGAAATCGACCGTAAGGGAGATGGTGGTTCCGAAGATGCTGTAGTCACGGGGAGAGAGGAAATCGGAGGTGCTCTCATGGGCCGCGTCGTAGGAATGGTAGCCGGTCTCGGGGTGCGGTCCTCCGTCATTGCTGGTTGAATTGAAGTCGATGAAGAACTGGGCGGAGCAAGGTGAGGCATGGGCGGCGAGCAACAGGATGCCTAGGATGGGTTTGCGGAAGTTCATCAGGGGGTCCTCAGGAACCTAGCGGCCTGGTGGGGTAATCGCAACTTTTCCGGGGCGCCGCTTCCGCGCCTTGCCCCCTCATCCAGAACATGAAAAAGGCCGGCGGGAAGCCGGCCTTTTGAAGGATCGATTCTGTTCGATCAAGGGTTAGCGACGACGCCGGGCGAGCAGGCCCAGCCCGATCAAGCCCAACAGAGCGGTCGAGGGCTCAGGAACGGCGTTGAGGGGAGTCGCGAAGTCGATGGCGTTGATGAGCGCCTGAGTGCCCGCCGGAGTCATGTTGGCGAGATCGTTTGCGCCGTTGTTGCCGGCGTTCGGGTCATTGTCCGTGTTGAAGAGGAGGCGAATTCCCGGGAAGGTATCCACATCCGCAGCGGCGGGATTACCCGGGGCGGATCCGATGGACCAGTAGGCAGCGAGGGTATCACCTCCCACGGTCGCCAGAATGGTCCCCCCACCAAAGGCGGTCGACCCTTGTCCGAGACCATTGAAGTTATCGGCGGCCGCGGCCACCGCGGAGAGCAAGTCGTGCGAGCCAGCCGCCAGACCAAGGATGGATGCCCCACCAGCGGTCACGAGTGACTCATCACCGCCGATCTGCTGACCTGTCGTCGTGCTGCTGCCGTGCCAGCCCATACGATTGCCGTTCTGGCGCACGGTGTAGCTGGTTAAGCTGACCACCGGGATGGTGAGCGAGTTGTAGCCGGAAGCGTCGAAGTTGTCGTAATGGCCGCTCGACAGGGATCGTCCAATGACCACGACATCGGCGGCACCGCCACCCGCAAATGCTCCCGTCCCATTGAGGGCGTCCTGAGTTCCGGCGGCATTGAAATTTGCCCAATTCGAATGCCGGATCTCGGTCACATTGGTAAAATTGGTGGAGAGGAAGGTTTCGATGTTCCCCGCTGAGTCTGCTGGAACCAAGTCGGAGAGCATGATGACCAATGCCGAGGACGGAGCGGTGCTGAGGCCGAGGACGAGTAAGGATGCCAGGGCGCCAAGTTTGTTGTGGATCTTCATGAGAGTGGTGATTCGCGCTGAGTGAGATGACAAAAACCGCAGAGATTTAGTCAAGGAATACTCAGAGCCTTTAGCTTTCCAAGCCCTTAAAGTTTCCTGACTGGAAATGCAAGACATGTGATCAGGTGGCCGGGAGCAAAGAGAAACCCGCTGTTTACCGGGTCAGGGGGCACAGTGCTCACTTCCGGAGGAGGGTGCTCAGCATCTCCGAGGTCACCGCGAGGGAGATTTCCAGGCTATCGCGTGAGATGCGCCGCAGATTGTCCGCCTCGGTGTGCCACCAGCCAAACTGACTGAAATCGCCGATGACATCGATGGTGGGGATGCCGGCATTGTTGAGTGCGACGTGGTCGTCCATGATGGGATTGAGGCTCCTGGTGAAGCGATCCAAGCTGCTGGTTTTACGGGCGGCGTCCAGGAGGGCGTCCTCAAGGAATGATGGAGTGTCGGAAGGATAACGGATTTTCAGATCCTTGTGCCCGATCATGTCCAGG
>JAAZXD010000128.1:0-8199 GCA_014240355.1 Roseibacillus sp.
GAGCCAGAACGACCTGCCGGGCAAGCTGAAGGAGGAGACCTTCAAGGGCAAGCTGGTGGTGTTGAAGGTGGGACGGGAAGATTTGATCAACAAGCAGAGCTTCAGGTTCTGGCGAAGGATGCTGCGACGGGCGGAAGACGAGAAGGCGCGGGCAGTTCTCTTCGATCTGGATACTCCCGGAGGCTATGCCTACGAGACCAAGGAGATCATGTCGGAAATCACGCGCCTGAAGATTCCCTGCTATGCTTTTGTGAATGAAAACGCCTTGAGCGCAGGGGCCCTCATGTCTGTGGCGACGGATGGAATCTATATGAGTCCGGAGGGCACAATCGGCGCTGCAGGCATCGTGAGTGGCAGCGGAGCGGAGATCGGGGACATGATGCGCAAGAAGCTCCATAGCGCCTTCGAGGCACAGATTCGCAGCGTGGCGGAGAAGAAAGGGTACGATCCCGATCTAATCCGGGCCATGATGATTCCGGAGGACCGGGACCGGGTCTTTGGAGCGGTGGTGGTCAGGGCCGGAGAACTGCTTACTCTCACCGCCAGCGAGGCGACTTCTCTGCGGGATGGTAAAACTCTACTGGCCAAGGCGGTGGCAGGCAGCATCGAGGAAATTGCGGAACTGGAGGGGATGGAAGGCGTTTCTATTGTGCGGGCGGAAGCCACGGCCTTTGAGAACTTCGCCTGGTGGGTGTCGAAATGGTCTTTCCTTCTCATCCTGGTCGGCATGGCGGCCGCCTACGCTGAACTGAAGGCTCCGGGATTCGGGGTAGGCGGAGCGATCTCTCTTCTTGCCTTTGGAATGTTCTTCTTTGGGAATTACATGGCGGGCAACCTGGCAAACTACGAACTGGTTGCGCTCTTTTTCCTGGGAGTGATCCTGGTGGCGGTGGAACTCTTCCTCATTCCGGGAACGGGGGTGGCGGGAATCCTGGGAGTGTTGTGCATGCTCGGGGCACTCCTTCTCGGAACGGTGGACAAGATTGACTGGAACGACTGGAAGTTGGGCGAGTTCTCGGGCAACCTCCTGGATCTGCTGCGCGGGCCGGCTCTCACCCTTGGAGCAGGTCTTCTGGGCGGCTGCACCCTGGTTCTCCTGCTTATGCGCTTCCTGCCCGATACACCCATCTTTCGTGCTTTCATCGCGAAGCAGGAACTGGCCGGCGGAGCTTCCCTTGAGGATGAGGCCGCGGTGGCGGGATCCGGGAAGCGGGTGGGCTGGACCGGTGAGGCTCTCACAGACTTGCGTCCGTCCGGTAAGGCGGTTTTGTCAGGAGAGGAATTCGACGTGGTGGCGGATGGGGCGTTCATCAGAAAAGGAGCGAAGGTGAGGGTCCTTGAACAGGACGGCATGAGGATCGTAGTGGGCGAAATCGATTCCGCATAGGGGGCCTGTCGACCTGCCGGTTGTGACCAGTCTGCAGGGGCTGGTCGCGGCTTCCTTGCGATAACACAAAGCAGTTATGGTAACCGCATTGAGAGACAAGATTGCATTGCGGAGGCGGTTATTTGAGTGAGGGTAATTAATGTCAGGAGTTTTGAATAAGGAACGCTGTTTCCCGTCGAACAATTAACGCCACACCATTTTGATTAGTATGAAAATTCGCCAGAAAGCTACCGAAGGAGAAAGCCGCGAACTGCTGCTCAAGGAATATTTTCTGAATGCCTATCTGATCGCTTTACTCAAGCAGGTTGGCAAGGGAGTACGCTGTTGCTCGGAAGAAGAAAACGAGCAGTTTGCACGACGGGTCGCCGAGCACAACTAGGCTCGGTCACGGACATGCCGAGATCGCCGGATTTTCAGGAGCCGGCAAAGTGGCCTTGTGGGTTTGGCCGCTTTGCCGGTTTGTCTGTTCTGGGGAGAGTGGTGCGGGGCCACTAACAGGGAACCTGGTCTCCGGTCCGTTCCGGGGCTCATGGTCCGGGGGTCGACGGTGGGGGGCGCCGGAAGATCGCGATGTGCCGGTCGATCGATTTGCCCGGGGCTTCTGAAAGCTTCCGGGAGCGGGGATTGCGGTGGTCAGCGATCTTGACCGCGCCCAGGTCGGTGAGTTTCCGGCAGGCTAGCTCGTGCTCCACATCGAAATAGGATGTGAGGACAAAGAGGCCGTCATCGGTGAGCTGACGAAGTGCGCCCTCGAACATACGCTCCCAGAGGACGGGGTCGTTCCAGAAATTCTGGTGGCGCATGAAAGTGATATCAAAGCGCTCGCGGGATGACATGGCTGCGAGGAAGCGCTTGCCATCTTCGACATGGAATCGCGTCTGCAGGTCGCTTTCCTTCTCGGTTCTCCAGCGCAGGCTGGCTTCCTCGATCTCCGCCGAGCGGATGTCGGCTCCCACGATTTCCAGGCGCTCCGCATCCCTGCCGAAGACATCAGCCAGCACGCCGGTCTCGTCAGCCCGGCCGCAGGCCAGATTAAGGATGCGTTGCTCCGTTCCCGCTTTGTTCACGCCGGGAATCCCGGCGAGGGTTGTCTCAAGAGCCCTCCTGAGCACGGACATGTCTTCCGGCAGGCCTGCGGAGTGAAAGGGCGTGTTGGGGTTGAGGGGCACGACGGTGCGATTAAAAGGTTCTCTCCTCGTGATTCAAGAGTTGAGTTGGGCCCTTCATTCTGTAAGGCCTCTGGGACATCGTCCCGGTCTTCATGCCTAACCAAACATCCGGCCAACAGCTCCCGCAGAAATCTGCCGCCATCGTGCGCGGTATTGCCGACCAGTTCGCGATCGAGGGCCGGTATGTGGAGGGGGAAGAGGTGAAGAGCGGCCACATCAACTCGACCTACCTTGTGACCTACGAACTGGAGGGTGGCGAGTGTCGGCGCTACATCCTGCAGCGCATCAATGAGAAGGTCTTCAAGGATCCCCTGGCCGTGATGCGCAACGTGGAGTGTGTGACCTCCCACATCAACTGGAAGGTGTTACGAAGGAAGCAGAACCTCGGAGGACAGACTCTGAGCCTCTACCCGCACAAGACCGGACGCTTTTATGGTTACGGTGAGGGCGGCGGGATCTGGCGCTGCTACAACTACTTAGAGGGTTGCCGGACCCACGATGTGGTGGGGAACACCCGGCAGGCCTTCGAGGCCGGGCATGCTTTTGGGGCCTTCCAGAATCTGGTCAGCGATCTGCCCCCAGCCGAGATTGTAGAGACCATTCCCAATTTTCACGATACGCCACGGCGATACCGGGCCCTCATGGAGGCGGTGGAACGGGACTCCTGCGGACGGGTGGCCGAGGTGGAGATGGAGTTGGAGTTCGTCCGCCGGAACGAGGATGTGCTCGATCGGCTTCTCAGGCTCAGGGAGGAGGGATCCCTTCCCCTGCGCATCACCCACAACGACACTAAGATCAACAACGTTCTCTTCGATGTGGAGACGGACGAAGCGGTTTGCGTGATCGATCTCGACACGGTCATGCCGGGGCTCAGTCTGTATGACTTTGGAGACCTGGTTCGCACCGCTACAAACCCGGCCGCGGAAGACGAGCGTGATCTCGGGAAGGTGGAAATGAGCATCAGGGTGTTCGAGTCCCTTGTGGAAGGTTACCTCGACGCGGCGGGGAAAGTTCTCAACGAGACTGAGATCGGACAAATGGCCTTTGCGGGTCGACTCATCTCCCTCGAACTCGGGATGCGCTTTCTGACCGACCACCTCGATGGCGACCGCTACTTCCGTGTCCACCGGGAGAACCAGAATCTTGACCGTGCCCGGACGCAGTTGTCCCTCGCCCGGCAGATTGCGGAGCAAGAGGAGGAGATGAACAGGTTTGTTCTCAAGGTGGCGAGAGCCGGGTGATCAGGTGCCAGTCCGCTCCAGGGTGGCCACACATTCAAGGTGCCTTGTTTGAGGGAAGAGATCGAAAGGCTGGACCGTGCGCAGGGCGTATCCCCGGGCGTTGAACTCCTTCAGATCTCGGATCTGGGTGGCGGGATTGCAGGAGACGTAGATTATCCTGTGCGGGGCGTAAGCGAAGAGTTGCTCCAGAAACTCCGGGCCACAGCCCTTGCGCGGAGGATCAATCACAACCGAGGTTTCTGCAGCCGGGAATGGGATCTGCCCGAAGACGTGTTCGGCGGAAGCGGTCAGGATAGTGACATTGTGGAGCTCGTTGTGGTTTGCATTCTGGCGGGCCCAGTCGGCCGAAGACTCGGAGACCTCCACTCCGGCCACCGCCTCGAAGTGCCGGGCAAGGGAGAGGGCGAAGAGGCCGGAACCACAGTAGGCGTCCACCAGAAAGCGGCTGTCGATCGCGGCTTCCGTCGCCACGTAGTCGACAAAGGCGGGCAGAATAAAGGGGTTGTTCTGAAAGAAATCGCCTGCCAGGAAGCGAATGTTGATCTCACCCACCCGTTCTTCCACTACTTCGCGCGGATTGGTATGAACGCCGCCGGCGGTTGCACGGAGGAGCAAGGTCGCCCCTTTCCTGAACTTCCCCTGGGAGGCAGTCTGGTGAATGCGGGTACGCTCGACTGGCAGGGCTTGGTTGAGTTCCGGCATTGCGATGGAACAGCGTGGGACGTCGACGATCCTGTTACGTGATCCCACCGCCAGAAAACCGATGTTGAGATCCCGGTCAGGGCGCGGCTTCTGGAAGTGAGGCGTGATCTTGGAACGGTAGTGCCACGGCTCGGGAGAGGGAACGGGTTCTTCAATTGGATGGTCGATTCCTGCCATGTGCTGCAGGAGTTCGCCAACCTGCCGACGCTTCCAGCGAAGCTGTTCCTGGTAGTCGAGATGCTGGTACTGACACCCGCCGCAGGTGGTGAAGAGAGGACAGCGTGGCTCCTGACGACTGGGACTGGGATCAAGGATCTCCAGCAGGTCAGCATGTGAACAACTGGCTTCGTTCTTCCAGATGCGGGCCCGCACCCGTTCGCCGGGCAGGCAGAACGGGACGAAGATGACCCAGCCCCCTTCGCTTTGCGCGTCCGGTGGGGTCGTTCTGTCGATTCGACCCAGGCCCATTCCCAGGTTGGAAAGGGAATCGATTTCAAGTTCGATGACCTCATGGTAGGCAAAAGGTTCCGGCCTGAAGTGTTTAGGGGCTTTTTTTTTCTCGGGCATTCGTTCGTGCGCTTCAGGTTGCCAGAGGGGAATCGGACGATTACAATGTGCTGGAATTCGTCATGATGACAATGAAAGCGAACCTTGCCATTTGCGTATCCGCTCTCGTTTCCGCCTCCTTCGCTGCTGCCGAAATCGTCGAAGAGGAGACATGGTATAGCGCGGCAGGAAAGATCGTCAAGACGGTGAAGCGGACTCTGACAGGAGCTGAGGTCCGGAGAACCCAATCGCCGGCCTGGGAGCCGGCCTGGGTCATCCGTGAGCGCGGGCGCAGCTCAAGGGGGAACTTCACCTCCAGACCTGTCCACCGTTATTTTCGCAGGAGTTGTCAGTCCCCCCGTTCTTATCCCTACGGGCTCGGGGTTTTTCCGCGGGTTTACCGCGGTGGGCCGGGATGGTATCTCCAGACTGGGAATAGGGGAAGATACCGGGCCCTGGGCTACTGTCCCCCACAACTCAATCTCTTCATTGGCCGCTAGGGCCTTTTCGTGATCCTGCAGTTAGTTGTCCGGTGCGGGCTCGGGAGCAGGGGTGGGTTCGGGAGCGGGTCCGGATCCGGGAAGGGATGTGGTGACCTCGGGCGAGCGGAAGGGATCTTTCGGGGGGATGGAGGAATGGGGAACGTTCTTGTTTGCCATGGACTTCTGTCCGGCCTCGACCAGGGGGAATTCCCACTCTCCGGTGTTCCTGCTACCGGTGGTGCAGGCACAGAGCATGAAGAGCAACCCTGCCCCGGCGATTGCGAGTCTGATCTTGTTGTTCATGGGGAAAGAGAGCAGAGAAGCTGCCCAGAATCCCATCTCTATTGCAACCGGATTCTTGGATTGCTCAAGACCTGTTGAGCTGACGGAGCCAGCGCGTGATATCGGCAAGAACCCGTTCCCTCTGATGATCATAAAAGAGCAGGTGATAGCTCTCCGGATAATAGTGACGCTTTACCCGTGCGCCCGGTGAAAACCGCCCGGCGAAGGTTTTCACATCGTCGGGACGGGAAAAGATGTCATGTCCGCCGTGCAGGAGCAGGACGGGCAAATCGATCCGGGAGGCTTGTTCCGTAGAGGTTTCAATCATGGTGCCCAGAGTGTAAAGGAGGCGCATGGTGAAGGCGGAGACATGGTAGGGGTTGGTCTGGGCCTGCTCCTGGTGAACCACGTCCCTGATGACGCGCACTTCATTCTCTCCCGACAGGGTTTCCAGGGAGATCTTCCACCGGGGAAAGAGACTTGCTCCCCAGCGCAGGACCGTTCGCTTCCACTGCGGGAAGTCGTCATGAATGCGGGTGATGGGAGAGGAGAGGATCAGGGCATCGCAGGGTGATTGTTTCTTCGAAGAGCAGGTTGCCGCCGCATGGAGTGCGATGAGAGCCCCCATGCTCTCTCCACACCATACGATGCGTGTCCCGGGGTGTTCTCGACGGACAAGGCGAGTGAAGGTGTTGAAGTCGTTGAACCAGTCCTGCCTGTCGTGAATGTCTCCCTTGCGCGGGGTGGTCGGGTCATTGCCCTGCCCGCGCAGGTCGGGAGCATAGACCGCGGCCCGGGAGTAGTGCTCCTGCAGGTACTTGCCGAGAACACTCAGGTCGGTGGACGCACCCGCGATCCCATGGAACCCCACCACTACCAGAGAGGGTGGACGCCCGTCGCGGGGGAGCCACCTGCAGTAGGGGAACCGGTCACCGTCGAACGAGGTAAAGGTCGACTCTTCGAGGGTCGGCTGGGTAACGGCGCAGGACGCCGGTCCGTGAGGCGGAGTCCTCGCAGGAGAGCGGGAAGCACAACCGGAGAGCACAAGGCAGGCCAATGCCACCATGGATAGCAGGAGCGATAATCTGACAGACATGAGATGCTGTGAGGATATGTCCAGGGAGGAGAGGTGCGATCTGGAATGGGCAATGGGGCATGCCTGCCGGCCTCAGTGAGGTCCGACGACTCGCCCGCCAGAAGCGTCCACCCTGGATGGACAGGGTGTAAATCTCCCGATCATTGGAAGGGAAACAGGCGCTGCTGGTTGCAGCGCCTGGTAGATTAATTGTCCAGTTGACGTCTGAGGGAGATGCACCCGGCGATCTACTTGGACTTGGGAAGGGCCTTGCCGGGTTTTACCGGGACAGGAAGTTTGGGAGGATCGGGTTGCTTGGCCGGGGCGGTTGGAATGCGCACCGGCGGAGAAACGGCACGGGCCCTGGGCTTCCCAGTGGATGGAGCAGGAGCCTTGCCCGTTCCAGGATTGACGGGAACCCGCACAGGCGGGGACACCGCCTTGGCGCCGGGACGTCCCGGAACCCGGACAGGAGGCGAGACCGAGCGACCGGAGGGCGTGGGTCGGGCAAGCGGACGCGAGGGCGGCTTGGGCAGGTCCTTCAGCTCAGCCAGCTCGAGTTCAAAGATGAGCGTACTGTTGGGACCAAGGGTGGCGCTGCGGCGGTTCTCCTTGTAGGCGAGTTCGGCCGGGATGAAGAGCTTCCACTTCGATCCCACCGGCATCTGGGTGAGAGCTTCCCTGAACCCCGCGATCACGTTGAGGGACATGGGTGCGGGCTTGCCTTTGGAAGAATCGAATTCCGTTCCGTCGATGAGGGTGCCGCGATAGATGGTCATAAATTGCTTGGTGGGGCGCTGCCCTGGAGCGGGTGCGGGGTAGACCTCACCTTCGCCTTTCTTGAGGATCTCGTACTGCAGTCCGCTCTTGGAGGTGATGATCCCCTCGCGTTTCTTGTTTTCGGCGAGGAATTGTTCTCCAGCCACCTTGTTCTCTACCGCGATTTTCTTTTCACGCTCCTTGATGACGAGGCTCAACTGGTTGAGAGCCTCGTTGATCTTTTCCTGGTCGATCTTGGAATCCTTGAGTTCGAGGGCGTCAAAGAGGCCCTTGAGGAATTGCTCGCGGTCGATGTCCTCCATCTGGAGTCCGAAGCGACCGGTCTGGTTGGTGAAAGTGCGGCCGTTACGGTAACCGAACCCGTAAGAGGTCATGGTACGGATCTCCTTGGAGTCCATCGTGATCTTGGGCTCTTCCAGTTTTGCCGGGTTTGTGGGGCCGGCCGGAGCAGGTTTGGGTTGATTCTTGGGGGTCTCCTTGGCGGCTTCAGCCTTCTTGCCGGGCAGGGTGGGAGAATCCTGGGCTGAGAGCGCTC